>NZ_JBFBNR010000006.1:0-263502 GCF_040687675.1 Kitasatospora sp. NPDC056731 | reverse complement strand
CCTCAACCACCGACAACAACTAACCAAGACAACCAACGACGCGAGGGTCAGAACTCGACCGGCCAGAGTGGGTCACGGTTCAGCCGTCGCCGACAAGGCATCCGCCTTGGCAGTCAGCCAACGGATCAGCTCGGGTCCACCCATCAAGCCCTTAGCTACCGTGGCGCGCGGCCGGCGGACCGGGCTGGAGCAGGGCCGAGACAGGAGTGCAGGCCGGGGGCGACGGGCACGCGACGCCGCCTTGGGCGGAGGAAGCACCCTTGATGAAGCAGTGAAACTCGTAACAGTCCGCCCTGTATCCCGCCCGCACACACCCGTTGATCGGGGTCGTCGAAACCATGATCCGGACCAGTGGCGGATCGGATCCGGTCTGGGAGCAAGAGTCCGCAGGTCAGAGTGTGCCTACTCAGCGGTCTGTAGATCTGCCGCGCAAGCTACGCAGGTTCGAACCCTGCACCAGCCACGGGATGGAGAACAGCCCCCGATCTGCGGAGACGCGGATCGGGGGCTGTTGTCGTTTTCGCGTCGCGTGAGGGCCGCGGCGCTGCTGGGCCGACGGCGGGCGCACTTATTGCGCATTGCTTGCAATTACGGGCAGTAGGCAGCAGAGTGGGTGCGGGGGTGGGTGGGGCCGTTCAGCGTGATTGTGGTGGTGTCCCGGGTGTGCGTAGGGCGCGCCGGGGGTTCTTCGCAAGAGCTGGTCGTCTTCCCAACCGGCGCCCGCCGGGACAGCGGCCCACCCATCCCCGCCACCGCCCCCCGCCATGAGCTCTCCCGCGGTGCGTCAAGGGCCCGTCAATGGTTCCTGGGGTGGCGTCAGGAACGCGTAGGGGTCGGGGGAAGGGCGGGGGTGCGGCCCGCAGGATCGGAGGAACTACCGATCGCGGAGGTTCCGTCCGATGTCCAGCGCCATCACCACCCCGGCCGTCACGGCCGAACCCGAGCCGCCGGACGCCGGTGCGGGCGACGAGCGGCACCGGCTGAGTGCGCTGGGCGGTCTGGCGGCGCTGTCGTTGGATGCCATGGCCTCGGTCGCGTACGGGCCGGAGTCGATCGTGCTGGTGCTGGCCGCGGCCGGGGCGTACGGGCTGGGCTTCACGCTGCCGGTGACGGTGGCGATCGCGGTGCTGCTGGGTGTGCTGGTGGCGTCGTACCGGCAGGTGATCGCGGCGTTCCCGGACGGCGGCGGTGCGTACGCGGTGGCGAAGGAGCACCTGGGCCGGCGGACGGCGCTGACGGCGGCCGCCTCGCTGGTGATCGACTACATCCTGAACGTGGCGGTCTCGGTGACCGCGGGCGTGGCGGCGCTGACTTCGGCGGTGCCGAGCCTGTACGACGACCGGGTCTGGCTGTGCCTGGGGGTGCTGGCCCTGGTGACGGCGGTGAACCTGCGCGGGATCGCCGAGTCGGCGCGCTGGTTCATGGCGCCGACGGCCGTCTTCGTGGTGTCGATCCTGGCGATCATCGTGGTCGGCCTGTTCCGGGACGGCCCGGCGAGCACCGAGGCCGCCGCGGGCCACGCCTCGACGCTGGCCGAGAACGCCACGACCGTCGGTGCGCTGCTGCTGCTCAAGGCGTTCGCGGCCGGGTGCTCGGCGCTGACCGGGGTGGAGGCGGTGGCGAACGCCGTCCCGTCGTTCCGGACCCCGCGGGTGAGGCGGGCGCAGCACACCGAGGTGGCGCTCGGCGCCCTGCTCGGCGTGATGCTGATCGGGCTGGCCGTGCTGATCGGCCGTTTCCACCTCCAGCCGGTGGAGGGCGTCACGGTGCTGGCCCAGCTCGCCGACGCCTCGCTCGGCCACGGCGCCGCGTTCTACGTGGTCCAGTTCGCCACCGTGGTGCTGCTCGGGCTGGCCGCGAACACCTCTTTCGGCGGGCTGCCGGTGCTGCTGCACCTGCTCGCCCGGGACAACCACCTGCCGCACGTGTTCGCGCTGCGGGCCGACCGCCAGGTGCACCGGCACGGGGTGCTGTTCCTCGCCCTGGTGTCGGCGGCGCTGCTGGTCGGCTCGGGTGGGGACGTGAACAGCCTGGTACCGCTGTTCTCGATCGGCGTGTTCGTCGGGTTCACGATCTGTCAGGTCGGCATGGTCCGGCACTGGTCCGTGCACCGGCCGGCCGGCTGGGTGTGGAAGGCCGCGCTGAACGGGTTCGGCGCGCTGCTCACCGGGGTCGCGACGCTGGTGGTGACCGGCACCAAGTTCACCGAGGGCGCCTGGGGCATCGTGGTGGCGCTGCCGCTGCTGGTGGTGCTGTTCGAGGCGGTGCACCGCAGCTACGGGCTGATCGGCGAGCGGCTGGAACTGGGCCGGGTGCCGGGCGCGGTGACCCGCCAGCGCAGCCTGGTCGTCGTGCCGGTGACGGCCATCACCCGGCTCACCCGGGACGGCCTGTCGGCGGCGCTGTCGCTCGGCGACGAGGTCCTGGCGGTGACGGTGGTGCACGAGCAGTCCGAGGCGGAGGCGCTGCGGCGGGACTGGGAGCTGTGGCAGCCGGGCGTGCCGCTGGTGGAGATTCCGGAGGACCGCCGCCGGCTGGGCCAGCCGATCGCCGCGTTCGTGAACCGGCTCGGCGAGGAGCACGCCTACGACCGGCTGACGGTGCTGATCCCGGAGGTGGAGCCGGCCCGCTGGTGGCAGCGGGCGCTGCAGAACCGGCGCGGCGCCGTGATCGACCGCGCGCTGCGCCGGCACACGGACGCGGTGGTCTGCCGGCTGCGGATGCGGATGTGACCCGGGCCGCCACCGCTGAGGTGTTGGGCGGCCTGGCGGGGCTTCCGGGAGAGGCGCCCCGGTGGGCGTCCACACCCTGGACGCCCGATAACAACCTGGCATCTTGACGCGGTCTTAACGGGGCACTCTTGACGCCCTCGATACGCCCGGCGCCCACCCGCCCGCAGCGGCTCTGACCTGCGGGAAGGCCTTTGATCTGGTGGGTGTCGGGCGATCTCCACAACGAATTCCGTTGCGTTTTCCCGACCTAACCTCACATTTGTGTTCAACGTGCCCCAGGCGCTCAAGCGCCTCGTCATCGGCCGGGCCATGCGCAGCGAGGAGCTCGGCGAGACGCTGCTGCCCAAGCGGCTGGCGCTGCCGATCTTCGCCTCCGACCCGCTCTCCTCGGTCGCCTACGCGACCCAGGAGATCCTGCTGGTGCTCACCGTCGGTGGCGCCGCCTTCCTCTACCTGACCCCGTGGGTCGCGGCCGGTGTGGTCGCGCTGATGGCGGTCGTGGTGATGTCCTACCGCCAGGTGGTGCACGCCTACCCGAGCGGCGGCGGCTCGTACGAGGTGGTGTCCCGCAACCTCGGCGCCAACTCCGGTCTGGTGGTGGCCGCCTCGCTGCTGGTCGACTACGTGATGACGGTCGCGGTGTCGGTGGCCTCCGGGGTGGACAACATCATCTCGGCGGTGCCGTCGCTGGCCGGTCACCGGGTCTGGCTGGCGCTGGGCTTCGTGCTGCTGCTGATGGCGGTGAACCTGCGCGGTGTCCGGGAGTCCGGCAAGGCCTTCGCCGCGCCGACGTACCTGTTCATCGGCGGCATCCTGCTGATGGTGGTCACCGGGCTGGTCCGGGTCGCGCTCGGCGACGCGCCGGTGGCGTCCAGCGCCTCGTACGGGATCCTCCCGGAGGAGGGCAAGGACACGGTGGCCGGCCTCGGCCTGCTGATGCTGGGCCTGCGGGCGTTCGCCTCCGGCTGTACGGCGCTGACCGGGGTGGAGGCGATCTCCAACGGCGTCCCGGCGTTCCGGGCGCCGAAGGCGAGGAACGCCGCGCGCACCATGGCCGTGATGGGCACCACGGCCGTGGTGATGTTCGCCGGCATCACCGCCCTCGCGCTGATCGCCAAGGTGCACATCACCGAGGGCGGCGCCTGCCGGCTGACCGGCTTCCCCGGCGACTGCGCGAGCACGCCCCAGCAGACCGTGATCGCCCAGCTCGCGGCGGCGATCTTCGGCGGCGACCACAGCGTGCTGTTCTACGCGATCCAGGCGGTCACCGCGCTGGTGCTGATCCTGGCCGCCAACACCGCCTTCAACGGCTTCCCGCTGCTGGCCTCGATCCTGGCCGAGCACCGCTACCTGCCCCGGCAGATGCACACCCGCGGGGACCGGCTGGCCTTCTCCAACGGCATCATCGCGCTCGCGGTGGTGGCCGGCGGGCTGCTCTGGCTGTACGACGCGAACGTCACCAGCCTGATCCACCTGTACATCCTGGGCGTCTTCACCTCCTTCACGCTGTCCCAGATCGGCATGGTCCGGCACTGGAACCGGGCGCTGGCCACCGAGACCGATCCGGCGGTGCGCCGCTCGGCGCTGCGCTCCCGGGTGATCAACGCCTTCGGCGCGGTCGTCACCGCGCTGGTGCTGGTGATCGTGCTGCTCACCAAGTTCACCCAGGGCGCCTGGCTGGCCGTGGTCGCCGCGCTGGTGCTGTGGCTGATGATGCGCGGCATCCGCCGGCACTACGACGGCGTCGCCGCCGAGCTGGCGGTGGACGACCCGGAGGCCGAGTCGGCGCGGCCCGCCCGGGTGCACGGGATCGTGCTGGTGTCCAAGCTGCACAAGCCGACGCTGCGGGCGCTCGGCTACGCGGAGGCGTTCCGGCCGGACTCGCTGGAGGCGCTGACCGTGGCGGTGGAGCCGGAGGCCACCGGGGAGTTGGAGCGGCAGTGGACGGAGGCCGGCGTCCGGGTGCCGCTGAAGGTGCTGGACTCGCCGTACCGGGAGATCACCAAGCCGGTGCTGGCGTACGTGCGGGAGCACCGCCGGGACAGCCCCCGGGAGGCGGTCGCCGTGTTCATCCCGGAGTACGTGGTCGGCCGCTGGTGGGAGCACCTGCTGCACAACCAGTCGGCGCTGTGGCTGAAGAGCCGGCTGCTGTTCACGGCGGGCGTGATGGTGATCAGCGTGCCGTGGCAGCTGACCTCCTCCGGGCGCGCGGGCGGCCCGTCGCGCCGGGCGCCCGGCGCGGTGCGCCGGGGCGAGCCGGCCCCGGGGAGCGGGTACGAGCGGCTCCCGGCGCCGGAGAAGGTCTGACCGGAGCAGCATCCGGCCCCCCCCGGGGCCCCCGGCCCTCCCGGGCACCCGCCCGCACCCCCACCCGTACGGAAGCCCCGGAATCCCGGGGCTTCCGGCGTTCCGGCGCCGGGTCGATCACGGCCTGATGACGACGGTCACGGCCCGGTGAAGCGGGCGTCAAGGTCGCGTCAACGTCCCGCAGTCACCCGTATGGAGGGCGTCAGGGAGCCATAACGCGCCTCTGACGGCTGCTTTGCTGCATCTGCCGGTCGTCCGCCGGCGCCGCGCGAAGCCCCCGGCCCGCCCGCGGCAGTCTCCCGAACCGCTCTGGTGGAGCCCATGTCCGATCTCATCTACGTCGGTGTCACGGTCGCCGTGTTCGCCGTCATCGCCCTGATCGCGCGGGGGGTGGAGAAGCTGTGAGCGCGGAGAACATCGCAGGTCTGATCGTGGCCGTCGCGCTCGTCGGCTATCTCGTCGTGGCGCTGATCTTCCCGGAGAAGTTCTGACATGGGATCCACTCTCGCGGGCTGGTTGCAGGCCCTTGCCCTGGTCGGGGCACTGGCCCTGTGCTACCGCCCCCTTGGCGACTACATCGCCAAGCTCCTCACCACCACCAAGCACCTCAGAGTCGAGCGTGGCATCTACAAGGTGATCGGCGTCGACGGCGACGCCGATCAGCGCTGGCCGGTGTACCTCCGCTCGGTGCTGGCCTTCTCGGCCGTCTCCGTCCTCTTCCTCTACGGCCTGATCCGCCTCCAGGGCTACCTGCTGCTGAACCTGGGTGTTCCGCAGATGGAGGGTCACCAGGCCTGGAACACCGCGATCTCGTTCGTCGCGAACACCAACTGGCAGTCCTACGCCGGTGAGTCCGCGATGGGCCACCTGGCGCAGATGGCGGGCCTGGCGGTGCAGAACTTCGTCTCCGCGGCCGTCGGCATCGCCGTCGTCGGCGCGCTGATCCGGGGCTTCACCCGCAACCGGACCGACCGGGTCGGCAACTTCTGGGTGGACCTCACCCGGATCAACCTGCGCCTGCTGCTGCCGATCTCGATCGTCTTCGCCCTGGTCCTGGCCGCCTCCGGCGTGATCCAGAACTTCCACGGCTTCCACGAGGTGGCCACGCTCAGCGGCGACGTGCAGAAGATCCCGGGCGGCCCGGTGGCCTCCCAGGAGGTCATCAAGCTGCTCGGCACCAACGGCGGCGGCTTCTTCAACGCCAACTCCGCGCACCCGTTCGAGAACCCGACCGGCTTCTCCAACCTGGTCGAGATCTTCCTGATCCTGCTGATCCCGTTCGCGCTGCCGCGGGCCTTCGGCCGGATGGTGGGGGACAACCGCCAGGGCTACGCGATCCTCGCCGTGATGGGCCTGTTCTGGGTCGCCTCGACCGCCCTGCTCACCTTCGCCGAGTCGCAGCACCAGGGCACCGCCCTGCAGGCCGCGGGCGCCGCGATGGAGGGCAAGGAGCAGCGCTTCGGCATCGCCGCCTCCGGCCTGTTCGCCGCCTCGACCACGCTGACCTCGACCGGCGCGGTGAACTCCTTCCACGACTCGTTCACGCCGTTCGGCGGCGGGTTGACGGTCTTCAACATGATGCTGGGCGAGATCGCGCCCGGCGGTGTGGGCTCCGGCCTGTACGGCATGCTCGTGCTGGCGATCGTCGCGGTGTTCGTCGCCGGTCTGATGGTCGGCCGCACCCCCGAGTACCTGGGCAAGAAGCTCGGCGGCCGGGAGATGAAGTTCGCCTCGCTGTACATCCTCACCACGCCGACCCTCGTGCTGGTCGGCACGGGCCTGGCGATGGCCCTGCCGGGGGAGCGGGCCGGGATGCTCAACTCGGGCTCCCACGGCTTCTCCGAGGTGCTGTACGCCTTCACCTCGGCCGCCAACAACAACGGCTCGGCCTTCGGCGGCATCACCGTCAACACCGACTGGTACGACACGGCGCTCGGCCTGGCGATGATCTTCGGCCGCCTCCTGCCGATCGTCTTCGTCCTGGCGCTGTCCGGTTCGCTCGCCCAGCAGCAGCCGGTCCCGGCCACCCCGGGCACCCTGCCCACCCACAAGCCGCTGTTCGTGGGCCTGCTGTCGGGCGTCATCCTGATCGTCGTCGGCCTCACCTACTTCCCGGCCCTGGCTCTCGGGCCGATCGCGGAAGGTCTCTCCTGATGTCCACCCCTACGCTCAACCCCGCACCGGCCGACAAGGCTGAGCCCTCCGCGCCGCACAGAGTGGCCAGCGGCCTGCTCGACCCGAAGCTGATCGTCGCGGCCCTGCCGGACGCGGTGAAGAAGCTCGACCCCCGGGTGATGGTCAAGAACCCGGTGATGTTCGTGGTCGAGGTCGGCTCGGTGGTCACCACCGTCTCCGCGATCGCCAGCCCGTCCGTGTTCGCCTGGGCCATCACCGTCTGGCTCTGGCTCACCACGATCTTCGCCAACCTGGCCGAGGCCGTCGCCGAGGGCCGCGGCAAGGCCCAGGCCGACACCCTGCGCAAGACCAAGACCGAGAGCGTCGCCCGCCGGCTCACCAACTGGCCCGCCACGCAGGCCGAGGAGGAGGTGCCGGGCACCGCGCTGCGGCTCGGCGACCACGTGGTGGTCGAGGCCGGGCAGATCATCCCCGGCGACGGCGACGTCGTCGAGGGCGTCGCGAGCGTCGACGAGTCGGCGATCACCGGCGAGTCCGCGCCGGTCATCCGCGAGTCCGGCGGTGACCGCTCGGCGGTGACCGGCGGCACCAAGGTGCTGTCCGACCGGATCGTGGTGAAGATCGCCTCGGAGCCCGGCAAGTCGTTCATCGACCGGATGATCGCCCTGGTCGAGGGCGCCGCCCGGCAGAAGACGCCGAACGAGATCGCGCTGAACATCCTGCTCGCCTCGCTGACCATCGTCTTCCTGGTCGCCGTGGTGACCCTGCAGCCGATGGCCACCTACGCGGGCGCCCCGCAGCCGATGGTCGTCCTGGTCGCCCTGATCGTGGCGCTCATCCCGACCACCATCGGCGCGCTGCTCTCCGCGATCGGGATCGCCGGCATGGACCGGCTGGTGCAGCGCAACGTGCTGGCGATGTCCGGCCGGGCCGTCGAGGCGGCCGGCGACGTCAACACCCTGCTGCTGGACAAGACCGGCACCATCACCCTGGGCAACCGCCAGGCCGCCGAGTTCCTGCCCGCCCCGGGCGTGTCCACCGAGGAACTGGCCAGCGCCGCTCAGCTGTCCTCCCTCGCGGACGAGACCCCGGAGGGCCGCTCGATCGTGGTCCTCGCCAAGACCGAGTACGGTCTGCGGGCCCGCGCCCAGGGCGAGCTGACGCACGCCACCTGGGTCCCGTTCACCGCCCAGACCCGGATGTCCGGCGTCGACCTGGACGAGGCCGAGGCGGTCCACCAGGTCCGCAAGGGCGCGGCCGGCGCGGTCACCAACTGGGTGACCGAGAACGGCGGTTCGGTCGGCAGCGAGGTCGCCGCCCTGGTCGACGGGATCTCCGCGGCCGGCGGCACCCCGCTGGTGGTGGCGACCAAGGTCGGCGCCAAGCCGGCCCGCGTCCTCGGGGTGATCCACCTCAAGGACGTGGTCAAGGAGGGCATGCGGGAGCGCTTCGACGAGCTCCGCCGGATGGGCATCAAGACCATCATGATCACGGGCGACAACCCGCTGACCGCCAAGGCGATCGCGGAGGAGGCGGGCGTGGACGACTTCCTCGCCGAGGCCACCCCCGAGGACAAGATGGCGCTGATCAAGAAGGAGCAGGAGGGCGGCAAGCTGGTCGCGATGACCGGCGACGGCACCAACGACGCCCCCGCGCTCGCCCAGGCCGACGTCGGCGTGGCCATGAACACCGGGACCATGGCGGCCAAGGAGGCCGGCAACATGGTCGACCTGGACTCCAACCCGACCAAGCTGATCGAGATCGTCGAGATCGGCAAGCAGCTGCTGATCACCCGTGGTGCGCTGACCACCTTCTCGATCGCCAACGACGTGGCCAAGTACTTCGCGATCATCCCCGCGATGTTCGCCGGGGTCTACCCGGGCCTGAGCCACCTCAACATCATGGGCCTGCACAGCCCGCAGTCCGCGATCACCTCGGCGATCATCTTCAACGCCCTGGTCATCATCGGCCTGATCCCGCTCGCCCTGCGCGGCGTGCGCTACCGCCCGTCCGACGCCAGCTCCCTGCTGCGCCGCAACATCGGGGTCTACGGCTTCGGCGGTCTGGTGGTGCCGTTCGTCGGCATCAAGCTGATCGACCTGATCGTCCAGTTCATCCCCGGCCTGAGCTGAGAGAGGAGAATCCGATGTCCAAGCCCCTGCCGACGACCGTCCGCACCCACTTCACCGCACTGCGGGCGCTGCTGGTGCTCACCGCGATCCTCGGGATCGCCTACCCGCTGCTGGTCACCGGGATCAGCCAGGTCGCCTTCACCGAGAAGGCCAACGGCTCGCTCGTGAAGTCCGACGGCAAGGAGGTCGGTTCCAGCCTGATCGGCCAGAACTTCAACCTCCCGAAGAAGAACCCCGACGACCCGAAGGAGGAGGCGCAGCCGGACCCGAAGTGGTTCCAGCCCCGCCCCTCCGCGGCCGGGACCGGCTACGACTCGTCCTCGTCCGGCGCCTCCAACCTCGGCCCGAACAGTGACGACCTGCTGAAGGCCGTCAACGACCGCCGCGCCGCCGCCGCCGAGTTCGACGGCGTCGCCCCGGAGAGCGTCCCGGCCGACGCGCTGACCGCCTCCGGCTCCGGCCTCGACCCGTACATCTCGGTCGCCTACGCCGAGGAGCAGGTGAACCGGGTCGCCAAGACCCGGAACCTGTCGGCGGAGGAGGTGCGCAAGCTGGTCGAGAAGTACACCGAAGGCCGCTCGCTCGGCTTCCTCGGACAGGAGGGCGTCAACGTCCTCCTGCTGAACCGGGCCCTCGCGGAACAGAAGTGACCGTCCGAACAGAGATGACCGGCGGAACAGAGATGGCCGACGGAACAGAAGTGACAGGTCAACGGCTGGATCCGTGAAACAGGCCGACCCGGGCCGGGGCACCACCCCCGCGCCCGGGTCGGCCGCCGTACGTCCCGACCCCGGCCCGAGGACGCCCTGGCGGCAGCCCTCGCAGGAACGAAAGAGCAGTGCCCATGGCCCGCGACCTCACCCCCGGCACCGGCATCCGCAGGGGCCGGCTGAGGGTGTACCTCGGTTCCGCCCCGGGGGTCGGCAAGACCTACCGGATGCTGGACGAGGCCCGGCGCAGACAGGAGCGCGGGGCCGACGTCGCGGTCGGGTACATCGAGTGCCACGGCCGCCGCCACACCGAGGGCATGCTGGACGGCCTGGAGGTCCTGCCGCGTGTCCAACGCTCCTACCGTGACGCCGAGTTCGACGAGATGGACCTCGACGCGGTGCTCACCCGCCGCCCGTCCGTCGTGCTGGTCGACGAACTGGCGCACACCAACATCCCCGGCGGCCGCCACGCCAAGCGCTGGCAGGACGTCGAGGAACTGCTGGCCGCCGGGATCGACGTCATCACCACCGTCAACATCCAGCACCTGGAATCGTTGAACGACGTCGTCCAGAAGATCACCGGCATCCCGCAGCGCGAGACCGTCCCGGACGAGGTGGTCCGCCGGGCCGACCAGATCGAACTCGTCGACATGGCCCCGCAGGCGCTGCGCCGCCGGATGGCCCACGGCAACGTCTACAGGGCGGAGAAGGTGGACGCCGCGCTCTCCAACTACTTCCGGGTCGGCAACCTCACCGCCCTGCGCGAACTCGCCCTGCTCTGGGTGGCCGGGCGGGTCGACGAGGGCCTGCGCGACTACCGGGCCAGCCACAACATCGACCGCGTCTGGGAGACCCGCGAACGCGTCGTGGTCGCCCTCACCGGCGGCCCCGAGGGCGAGACCCTGATCCGCCGCGCCGCCCGGATCGCCGACCGCACCGCCGGCGGCGACCTGCTGGCCGTCCACGTCACCCGCAGCGACGGCCTGGCCGGCGCCTCCTCCGGTGCGCTCGCCCAGCAGCGCCAGCTGGTCGAGACCCTCGGCGGCAGCTACCACGTGGTGGTCGGCGACGACATCCCCACCGCGCTGCTCACCTTCGCCCGCGCCCACGACGCCACCCAGCTGGTGCTCGGCACCAGCCGCCGCGGCCGGATCAACCGCTTCCTCACCGGCCCCGGCATCGGCGAGACCACCGTGGACGACTCCGAGGACATCGACGTCCACATGGTCACCCACGAGTTCACCGGCCGCGGCCGGCTGCCCTCGCTCGGCCGCCGCCACTCCAAGCGCCGCACCATCGCCGGCTACGCCGCCGGCCTCGTGGTGCCCTGGCTGCTGACCGCGATCCTGTCCCAGGCGCACGAGAGCATCAACCTCACCACCGACGCGCTGATCTTCCAGCTCGGCGTGGTCATCGTCGCCCTGCTCGGCGGCGCCACCTCCGCCCTGCTGGCCTCGGTCAGCGCCTCGCTGCTGCTCAACTACTACTTCATCCCGCCGATACACGCCCTGACCATCGGCGAGACCAACAACATCGTCGCCCTGGTCGTCTTCGCCTCCGTCGCGCTCGCCGTCGCCACCATCGTCGACCACGCCAGCCGGCTCACCAGCCGCGCCGCCCGTGCCACCGCCGAGGCCGAGACCCTCTCCACCCTGGCCGGCAGCGTGCTGCGCGGCGCCGACGCCCTGTCCGCCCTGATGGAGAAGTCCCGGACGGCCTTCGGCATGCAGGCCGTCGCCCTGCTCTCCCGGGTCGACGACGAGGTGCTCGCCCACTCCGAGGCCGAGCACCAGGACGACGCCGACGGGCAGAGCGAGACCACCGAGGTGCCGGTCGGCGCGGACGCCGTCCTGGTCCTCACCGGCCGCCGGCTGCCGGCCGCCGACCAGCGCGTCCTCACCGCCTTCGCCGCGCACGTCGCCGTCGCGTTGGAACGCGACCGGCTCGCCATGGTCGCCGCCGAGGTCGAGCCGATCAAGGCCGCCGACCGGATGCGCACCGCCCTGCTCGCCGCCGTCAGCCACGACCTGCGCACCCCGCTCGCCGCCGCGCTCGCCTCGGTCGGCTCGCTGCGCAGCCCCGACGTCGAGTTCTCGCCCGAGGACCAGGCCGAACTGCTCGCCACCGCCGACGAGTCGCTGGTCAAGCTCACCCGCCTGGTCGACAACCTGCTCGACATGAGCCGCCTCCAAGCCGGCGCGCTCACCCTGCACCTCGCCGAGACCCACCTCGACGAGATCCTGCCCCGGGCGCTCGACAGCCTCCCCGACCCGTACGCCCCGATCCAGCCGCTCGACCTGGACACCGCGCCGCCGGTGCTCGCCGATCCGCCGCTGCTGGAGCGGGTGCTCGCCAACGTGATCACCAACGCGCTGCGCTACAACGCGCCCGGCGCGCCCGTCCTGGTCACCGCCAGCCACCACGCCGACCAGGTCGAGATCCGGGTGATCGACCGCGGCCCCGGCATCGCCCCCGAGGAGCGCGACCGGGTCTTCCTGCCCTTCCAGCGCCTCGGCGACACCGACAACACCACCGGTGTCGGTCTCGGCCTCGCGCTCTCCCGCGGCCTGGCCGAGGCCATGGGCGGCAGCCTGGAGGTCGAGGACACCCCCGGGGGCGGCACCACCATGCTGCTCACCCTGCCCGCCGCCACTCGGGAGGAGCCCGTACATGAGTGGACGAACTGAACGAACCGCCGAAAGCTGCGTGTCCCGCGAAGCGACCGCCGAGCGGAGCGAGGTGGCCGCATGAGCGAGATCCTGATCGTCGACGACGAACCGGCCCTGCTGCGCACGCTGCGGATCAACCTCAGCGCCCGGCAGTACGCCGTGCGGACGGCCGCCAGCGGCGGCGAGGCGTTGGACCGCGCCGCGCACTCCGCCCCGGACGCCGTGCTGCTCGACCTCGGCCTGCCGGACCTGGACGGCATGGACGTGCTGCGCGGCCTGCGCACCCGCAGCGCGATGCCGATCATCGTGCTCTCCGGCCGGTCCGGTGCCGCGGACAAGGTGGGCGCCCTCGACGCGGGCGCGGACGACTATCTCACCAAGCCGTTCCTGATGGAGGAGCTGCTGGCCCGGCTGCGCGCCGTGCTGCGCCGGCCGGTGGGCGGTGCCCCGCTGGGGCGGCCGGTGATAGGCGACCACACCGTCGACCTGACGGCCACCACGGTGACCGGCCCGCGGGGCCCGGTGCGGCTCACCCCGACCGAGTGGCGGATCCTCGCCCTGCTGGTGGCCAACCCGGGCCGGCTGGTGCCCGGGCGGCAGATCCTGCGGGAGGTGTGGGGGCCGGCCCAGGAGGCGCGCGGCAACTACCTGCGGGTCTATCTGGCCGGGCTGCGCCGCAAGTTGGAGCGCGACCCGGGCCGCCCGCGGCACCTGATCACCGAACCGGGGATCGGGTACCGGTACGAGCCCTGAGCACCGCCCCGGGCGCCGCCGCGTCAACGACCCGTCAAGAGCGGGCCGGAGACCGACAGGGGAGCGTCAAGGCAGGCCCGGAGCGGTGTTCCGTGGGCGTAGCGTCAGTGCTGACCGAGCGGGCCCGGCTCCAATGTGGGGGAGGCCCGGGACCGCTCCAGCCGCCGTTGAAAGGCGGCCAGCAGGTGGGGGAGGGGCGCGCGACATCCGTCGCGCGCCCCTTGAATTTTCTCGGGGGGGGCCGCTCAGCCCCCGCCGGTGCTCCCGGACTGCCGGGGCAGCGCCAGCGCCACGGTGTCCGCGAACTCCCGCACCGCGCTCGTCCGGCTGACCACCCGGCCGCTGTGCACCACCAGCCGGCTGTGGCCGCCCGCGAGCGCCCCGGCCAGGCTGTCCCCGCGCACCGCCAGCAGCTCCGCCGGGAACCCGGCGTCCACCCGGACCGGCGGCAGCCCGAGCGCCGCCCGGGCCTGGTTCGCCACCGCGTCGTACGCCGCCTCCAGGTCCAGCTCCCCGCCCGCCGCCAGCAGGTACGCCGACTCCAGCGGATCCGCCCGGCCGACCGGGTTGGACTGGTCCCGCAGCGCGCCGCTGCCGGCCGCCAGCGGCACCCGGGCCTCCGTCAACTCCCGTAGCAGGCCCGGCCGAAGCCCCGGCGCCCGGCCCTCCAGCCCGGTGCAGCCGCCGTTCTGCGGCAGGCAGACCACCCGCACCCCGCCGGTCGCCAGCACCGTGGACGCACCCCGGGCCAGCGCCCCGCACGGCCCGAGCGTCACCCGCGGCCGCAGCGGGGCCAACGCGCCGACCAGTCGTGCGAGTTGGGCCGGATCGCCGGCCGTGGTGTGCAGGTCCACCGGGCAGTCCGCCTCCCGGGCGGCCTCCAGCAGCACCTGGACGTACCCGGCCGGATCCGGGTCCAGCTCCGGGCAGCCGCCGGCCGCGGTGGCGCCCAGCTTGAGCGCGTCGCGCAGTTGCGCCCGGCCGTCGGCGCCGGCCAGGCCGGTGAGCAGCCGGGGCATCGCCACCGCCTGGAGTTCGGCCAGGCCGCGCAGCGCCTGCCGGGCGGTGAGCACCGCCTCCAGCCGGCGCAGCCCGTGCACGTCGCCGATCCGGACGTGGGTGCGCTGGGCGGTGGCGCCGTAGCCGAGCGAGGCGAGCGCGGCCTCGGTGACCCGCCGGGTGAGGTCGCCGGGGCTCTCCGGTGGCGGGGCGGACAGGGCGGCCGAGAAGGCGGTGTCGTAGTGGGCGTGCGCCTCGGCGGGGGCCGGCAGCAGCAGGTAGCCCTTGAGGTCGATCCGGGCGCCGGTGGTGACGGTGGGTGCGCCGGGCAGGGCAGGGAGCGGGCCGAGGCTGCCGACGGTGCCGACGGCCTGGATCCGGTCCCCGCTGATCCGGACGTCCACCACCCGCCCGTCGGCCAGTCGGGCGCCGGTGAGCAGGAGGACCGGTCCGTGCCCGAGCGGGTTGGCTGTCGGGCCGGAGCCGGAGTGCGGTCCGTCGGCGGCTGCGCTGTCCATCGCAGGCTCCTTCCCGCGCTGGCCCGTCCGGTCGGCCGGACCGTCCTGATCCCGGGTCGTCCTGACGCCCCGGGCCGTCCCCGTCGATGAGGGTCGAGCCTATGGCGCGTGGGGGCGGGGCGCTCGGAGGCGGGCAATAGTCGTATCGGGTCGGGCCGTGCGGCTGGTGGGCCGATCGAACGCGGGGCCTTGGATCGTCCGTCCGTTCACCTCGCCGACCTGCGGTCTTCGCGTCGGGATACGGATTTCACCTCTGGGCGCGGAACGTGTAATCTCTTCCTCGTTCGCCCCTATAGCTCAGTCGGTAGAGCGTCTCCATGGTAAGGAGAAGGTCTGCGGTTCGATTCCGCATGGGGGCTCTGGTGAAAAGCAGTCGGCTTCGGTTGTGCTGCGGATCACTGTGGCGGTGTAGCTCAGTTGGTAGAGCAAGCGGCTCATAATCGCTGTGTCACCGGTTCAAGTCCGGTCACCGCTACCCCGCGTAGTCGGTCGGGAGATCGCACTCCCGGTCGGCTACTCTTGTTGTGTTCTTATTCGTTGTCCCAGGAAGGCACTCCCGTGGCTGCCACCGACGTCCGCCCGAAGATCACGCTGGCCTGCGTGGAGTGCAAGGAGCGGAACTACATCACCAAGAAGAACCGGCGTAACGACCCGGACCGTCTTGAGATGAAGAAGCACTGCCCCCGCTGCAACTCGCACACCGCGCACCGCGAGACCCGCTGACCCTCTCGCAGGGCATCGGGCCTGTGTGACAGGTCTTGAGCTCCGGGCCGCATCCCTCAGGGGGTGCGGCCCGGAGTTTTTCGCGTATGCACCCATGCGCGCCCCGCCGGCGGCAACGGCCGCCGGATCCACCGTGCTTCCGAGGAGTTGCCCCATGGCACTCGACCCCTCCTTCATCGGGCGGACCTACCCGCCCACCGAGCCGTACGAGGTCGGCCGGGAGAAGATCCGCGAGTTCGCGATCGCGATCGGGGACACCAATCCGGCGTTCACCGATCCGGCGGTGGCGAAGGCGCTGGGCCACCCCGATGTGATCGCCCCGACGACCTTCCCGTTCGTGATCACCTACCAGGCGGCCTCCCAGGTGGTCGAGGACCCGGAGCTGGGCCTGGACTACAGCCGAGTGGTGCACGGGGACCAGAAGTTCTCCTACTCCCGCCCGGTGCTGGCCGGCGACCGGCTGACGGTCGCGGTCACCATCGACAACATCAAGTCGCTGGCGGGCAACGACGTGCTCACCGTGCGTGGCGAGGTGTCGGACGCGATCGGCGAGCACGTGGTGACGTCGGTCATGACGCTGGTGGCCCGGGCCGCCGACGAGACGGGGAAGTGAACACGATGGCGATCAGCTACGACGAGGTCGAGGTCGGCACCCAGCTGCCGGCGCAGTCCTTCCCGGTGACCCGCGACACCCTGGTGCGGTACGCGGGCGCCTCCGGCGACTTCAACCCGATCCACTGGAACGAGAAGTTCGCCGTGGAGGTCGGCCTGCCGGACGTCATCGCGCACGGAATGTTCACCATGGCTGCGGCCATTCGGGTGGTCACCGACTGGGTCGGCGACCCGGCCGCGGTGGTCGAGTACGGCGTCCGCTTCACCCGCCCCGTCCCGGTGCCGAACGACGGCGTCGGCGCGGTGGTCGAGGTGTCGGCCAAGGTCGCCAAGCTGCTGGACGACCGCAAGGTGCAGGTCGACCTGCTGGCCACCACCGGCGGGCAGAAGGTGCTCGGGATGTCCAGGGCGGTCGTCCGGCTCGCCTGAAGGCCCCTCGGCCCCAGGTGTGTCCGGCCGCGGCGGGGCCCGTCCGACGGGATTCCCGCCGCGCCCGTCGGCCTTGCGAAGATAGTGATTGGCCACTAACTTTGCTCCCATGGCGAGGGCGAGCATGCGGATGAGTGCGGAGGAGCGGCGCGAGAGCGTCGTTCGCGCCGCAGTGATCGAATTCGCCAGGAGTGGCTACCGGGGGACGTCCACCGAGGCGATCGCCCGCCGGGTGGGTGTCTCGCAGCCGTACCTGTTCCGGCTGTTCCCCGGCAAGCAGGCGATCTTCACGGCCGCCGCCGAGCGCTGCATCGAGGAGACCTGGAAGGTCTTCGACGAGGCCTCGGTCGGGCTGACCGGGCCGGCGGCCGCCCAAGCGATGTCCGAGGCGTACCTGGGCCTGGTCGCGGACGGCGAGCAGCTCATGATGCAGATGCAGCTCTACGTCTCGGTGTTCGCGGCCCGGACGACCGGCGAGGACGAGATCGGGGAGACCGCCCGGAGGCTCTGGGAGGAGCTGTTCGAGCGGGTCAGGGGCCGGATCGGCGGTGACGTGCAGGGCACCGCGGAGTTCTTCGCGTACGGGATGCTGATCAACACGCTGGTGGCGCTGGGGTACCCCCGGGACCACCGGATCTGGAGCGGCCTGGGCTTCGGAGAGCACGGAGAGCACGGCGAGGGCGGGGAGTAGCGGGCCGCACGGTGGAGTCCGTGCGGCCTTTTTTCGGGCCTCGAAAGTTAGTGATCAATAACTATCTAAGACCCCTGGGGGGAAACCATGACGGAGAGAACGGAAGAACAGGGCCTGGGACGGCTCGGTGTCTGGACGCTGGTGATCACCAGCGTCGCGGGCTTCATGGCCAGCCTGGACAACCTGGTCGTCACCACCGCGCTGCCGTCCATCCGCGAGGACCTCGGCGGCGGGCTGTCCGACCTGGAGTGGACGGTCAGCGCCTACACCCTGTCCTTCGCCGTCCTGCTGATGTTCGGCGCCGCGCTCGGCGACCGGTTCGGCCGCCGCCGGATCTTCCTGGTCGGGCTCACGCTCTTCACCGTCGGCTCCGCCGCGGCCGCCCTCTCGCCGGGCATCGGCGCGCTGATCGCCGCCCGCGCCGTCCAGGGCGCCGGCGCCGCGGTCTCCATGCCGCTCACCCTCACCCTGCTCACCGCCGCGGTGCCGGCGGCCAGGCGGGGTCTGGCCTTCGGCATCTGGGCGGGCGTCAACGGCCTGGCCGTCGCCACCGGACCGCTGGTCGGCGGGACGCTCACCGAGCACTTCTCCTGGCAGTGGATCTTCTGGGTGAACGTCCCGGTCGGCCTCGTCCTGATCCCGCTCGCCGCCCTCAAGCTCCGCGAGAGCCGGGGCGCCAACCCGGCGCTGGACGTGGTCGGCACGATCCTGGTCAGCCTGGGCCTGTTCGGCGTCGTCCTCGGCCTGATCCGCGGCAACCCGAACGGCTGGACCAGCCCGCTGGTGCTCGGCTCCCTGATCGGCGGCGTCGCGCTGCTCACCGCCTTCGTGCTCTACGAGCAGCGCTGGGCCCGGCACCCGATGCTCCCGATGCGGCTGTTCCGCAGCCGGGCCTTCTCCGCCGTCAACGCCTCCGGCCTGCTGATGTTCCTCGGCATGTTCGGCTCGATCTTCCTGATCAGCCAGCACCTGCAGAGCGTGGGCGGCTACAGCCCGCAGGAGGCCGGCATCCGGATGCTCCCGTGGACCGGCATGCCGCTGATCGTCGCCCCGATCGCGGGCATCCTGGCCGACCGCTTCGGCGGCCGCCCGATCGTGGTCACCGGGCTGCTGCTGCAGGGCGCCGGCCTGGCGATGTACGCGGCGGTCACCAGCGGCAGCACCGGCTACGACTACGCCGCCGAGATCCCCGCCGTGGTGATCTGCGGCATCGGCATGTCGCTCTACTTCGCCCCGACCGCCGCCCTGGTGATGGACAGCGTCCGGCCGGAGGAGCAGGGCATCGCCTCCGGCGCCAACAACGCGCTGCGCGAGGTCGGCGGCGCGCTCGGCGTGGCCGTCCTCTCGGCGGTGTTCTCGGCGCAGGGCGGGTACACGTCGGAGCAGTCCTTCATCGACGGGCTGGTGCCCGCGCTGTACGTCGGCGCCGGGGTGGTGGCGGTCGCGGCGGTCTGCGCGTTCTTCCTCCCGCGCCGGGTGAAGCCCGCGGCCGTCGCCGACGAGCCGGCGGCCGTGGAGCCGGAGCAGGCCGGTGCCGAGCAGACCGGTGCCGAGCGGGCCGAGGACGCGGCGCCCGTCCACGCCGAGGCCTCGAAGGCCTGACCGGCCGATCCGGGTGCGGGTGCGGGGGCGGCCGGGCGGCCGCCCCCGCACCCGTACGCTGGTGGGCGTGCTGGTAGAAAACGACGCCCCCCTCGCCCCGCTGACCACGCTCCGGCTCGGCGGCCCGGCCCGCCGCCTGGTGACCGCCCACACCGACGACGAGGTGATCGCCGCCGTCCGCGCGGCCGACGAGGCCGGCGAGCCGCTGCTGGTCCTCGGCGGCGGTTCCAACCTGGTGATCGGCGACGCCGGCTTCCCCGGCACCGTGCTGCGGATCGCGACCACCGGCTTCGCCCTGGACGGCACCGTGCTGGAGCTGGCGGCCGGCGAGGTCTGGTCGGAGGCGGTCACCCGCGCGGTGCGCGAGCACGGCCTGGCGGGCGTCGAGTTCCTGGCCGGCATCCCCGGCTCGGCCGGTGCCACCCCGGTGCAGAACGTCGGCGCGTACGGCCAGGAGGTCGCCCAGTCGATCACCGAGGTGGTCGCCTACGACCGCACGGCCGGCGAGGTGGTCACGCTCCCCAACGCCGAGTGCGCGTTCTCCTACCGGCACAGCCGCTTCAAGGCCGAGCCGGACCGCTACGTGGTGCTGCGGGTGCGGTTCGCCCTGGCCGATCACGAGGGGCTCTCCACCCCGGTCAAGTACGCCGAGGTGGCCAGGCACTTCGGCGTCGAGCAGGGCGAGCGGGTGCCGCTGGAGCGGGCGCACGACGCGGTGCTGGGGCTGCGCTCCGGCAAGGGCATGGTGCTGGACCCGGCGGACCACGACACCTGGTCGGCCGGCTCCTTCTTCACCAACCCGGTGCTCACCGCCGCCCAGTACGAGTCCTTCCGGACCCGCCCGGGCACCGAGAACGCCCCCGCCTACCCGGCGCCGGAGGGCTGCACCAAGACCTCGGCCGCCTGGCTGATCGACCGGGCCGGTTTCGGCAAGGGCTACGGCAGCGGCCCGGCGACGCTCTCCACCAAGCACACCCTGGCGCTCACCAACCGCGGCGCGGCCACCGCCGAGGACCTGCTGGCGCTGGCCCGGGAGATCCGGGACGGCGTCCGCGAGGCCTTCGGGGTCGAGCTGGTGAACGAGCCGGTGATGATCGGCGTCAAGCTCTAGGCCTGGTCCACAAGGCACGCCTCAGGTGGCGCTGACCAGCCAGGTGTCGATGTCCGCCAGCAGCTCCTTGCGGACGGCCTCCGGTGCGCGCGAGCCGCGGACGGACTGCCGTGCCAGCTCGGCGAGTTCGGTGTCGCCGAAGCCGAGGACGTCGCGGGCCAGGTCGTACTGGGCGGCCAGCCGGCTGCCGAACAGCAGCGGGTCGTCCGCGCCCAGGGCCAGCGGCACGCCGGCGTCGAACAGCCGCCGCAGCGGGACGTCCTCGGGGCGCTCGTAGACGCCGAGCGAGACGTTCGAGGAGGGGCAGACCTCGCAGGTGATCTGGCGGTCCGCCAGCCGTTCCATCAGCCGGGGGTCCTCGGCGGCGCGGACGCCGTGGCCGATCCGGCCGGCGCCCAGGTCGTCCAGGCAGTCCCGGACGGATTCGGGCCCGGCCAGCTCGCCGCCGTGCGGGGCGGCCAGCAGCCCGCCCTTGCGGGCGATCTCGAAGGCCCGGTCGAAGTCCCGGGCGAGGCCGCGCCGCTCGTCGTTGGAGAGGCCGAAGCCGACCACGCCCTGGTCGGCGTACCGGACGGCGAGCCGGGCCAGCGTCCGGGCGTCCATCGGGGACTTCATCCGGTTCGCCGCGACCAGCACCCGGATGCCCACCCCGGTGGCCGTGGCGGCGTTCTCCACGGCGTCCAGGATCAGCTCCAGCGCGGGGATCAGCCCGCCCAGCCGGGGCGCGTACGAGGTCGGGTCGACCTGGATCTCCAGCCAGCGGGAGCCGTCCCGCCGCTCGTCCTGGGCGGTCTCCAGGACCAGCCGGCGGATGTCCTCCTCGTCCCGCAGCACCGAGCGGGCGGTGTCGTACAGGCGCTGGAAGCGGAACCAGCCGCGTTCGTCGGTGGCCCGCAGTTGCGGCGGCTCGCCGGAGCTGAGCGCCTCCGGCAGTCGGACGCCGTGCTTGTCGGCCAGCTCCAGCAGGGTGGCGGGCCGCATCGAGCCGGTGAAGTGCAGGTGCAGGTGGGCCTTCGGGAGGTCCCTGACGTCTCGCGGATTCAACAGGCGTTCCATTCGCCGATACTGCCGCATCGGACCCCCAAACGGGAACCGCCCTCCTTCCGTCCCCCGAAGGGGTGAAAGAGGGCGGTACCCGACGTGAAGCGCGGGTGTCAGCGGGTGTCAGCGAACTTCAGCGGGCGCCGGCGGGTGTCAGTCGCGGGCCTCGCCGAGCAGCTTCTGCAGCCGGCCGATGCCCTCGGCCAGGTCGGCGTCGCCGAGCGCGTAGGAGAACCGCAGGTAGCCGGGGGTGCCGAAGGCCTCGCCCGGGACGGCCGCGACCTCGGCCTCGTCCAGGATCAGCGAGGCCAGCTCGCCGGAGCTCTGCGGGCGGTGGCCGCGGATCTCCTTGCCCAGCAGGCCCTTGACGGACGGGTACACGTAGAACGCGCCCTCCGGCTCGGGGCAGTACACGCCCTCGATCTCGTTGAGCATCCGCACGATGGTCTTGCGGCGGCGGTCGAAGGCGGTGCGCATCTCGTGCACCGCGGCCAGGTCGCCGCTGACGGCGGCGATCGCGGCGCGCTGGGCGACGTTGGAGACGTTCGAGGTGGCGTGCGACTGCAGGTTGGTCGCGGCCTTGATGACGTCCTTGGGGCCGATCACCCAGCCCACCCGCCAGCCGGTCATCGCGTAGGTCTTGGCGACGCCGTTGACCACGATGCACTTGTCGGCCAGCTCGGGCAGCAGGGCCGGCAGCGAGGTGAAGGAGGCGTCGCCGTACACCAGGTGCTCGTAGATCTCGTCGGTGAGCACCCAGAGGCCGTGCTCCAGCGCCCAGCGGCCGATCGCCTCGGCCTCGGCCTCGGTGTACACCGCGCCGGTCGGGTTGGACGGCGAGACGAAGAGCACCACCTTGGTGTTCTCGGTGCGGGCGGCCTCCAGCTGCTCGACCGAGACCTTGTAACCGGTGGTCTCGTCGGTCACGACCTCCACCGGGACGCCGCCGGCGAGCTGGACCGACTCCGGGTAGGTGGTCCAGTACGGGGCCGGGACGATGACCTCGTCGCCCGGGTCCAGGATCGCGGCGAACGCCTCGTAGATCGCCTGCTTGCCGCCGTTGGTGACCAGCACCTGGGAGGCGTCCACCTCGTAGCCGGAGTCGCGCAGCGTCTTGGCGGCGATCGCGGACTTCAGCTCGGGCAGGCCACCCGCCGGGGTGTAGCGGTGGTTCTTCGGGTCGCGGCAGGCCTCGACGGCCGCCTCGACGATGTAGTCCGGGGTGGGGAAGTCGGGCTCGCCGGCTCCGAAGCCGATCACCGGCCGGCCGGCCGCCTTGAGGGCCTTGGCCTTGGCGTCCACGGCGAGGGTCGCGGACTCGGCGATCGCACCGATCCGGGCGGAGACCCGGCGGTCGGCGGGGCGGATGGAACGGTCGGGCTGCGGGGTGGAAGCGCTCATGCCTGCATCGTCGCAGAACCGGGACGGACCGGGCATCGTGGTTTCACCATCCGTACGGGACCGTCCACATGGCGGCGCCCGCCGATCCGCCGGTGATCATGCGGGCATGCCGGACATATGCCGGACAACCGGTGCCCCCGGAAGAAGAGGTTCGACCAAACACCCCTCGACCACGTATGCTCACTGCTCGACGGCCCGCCGAAAAAGAACCGGAGCTTCACCAGCTGTGCAGACAGCGGGGGGAGATGCGGTAGGTTGGTCGCTACGGAGTCGCGAGACCCCGTAGGGCAATAGCTCAATTGGTAGAGCACCGGTCTCCAAAACCGGCGGTTGGGGGTTCAAGTCCCTCTTGCCCTGCTGCTTGATCCGTTTTCAGCCCGTTCGCTCCGCAGAGCGAGCGGGCTTGATGCGGAGAGGGCTCCGAATCAGCACCGCTTGTAGCCGGCCGTTCGTGCCCCATCGGGCGCGAGCCGCTCGGCCGGACCCGGATTCAGGTGAGGACGAGTGACGGAGACCACGGGCTCCACCGCAACGCCTGAGAGCGGCAACCCCGAGGGGGCCGACGGCGCTGCCGACACCACGCCCGCCGAGGGCGAGGACAAGTCGCTCTCGCGCCGCGAGCGCAAGCGCGCCGCCCGCGCCGGTGAGAAGAAGTCCGGCAAGCGCGGCAAGATGGGCCCGTTCGCCCGAATCGGCCTGTTCTACCGCCAGATCATCGCCGAGCTGCGCAAGGTCGTCTGGCCCACCCGCAGCGAGCTCACCCAGTACACGACCGTCGTCGTCGTGTTCGTGGTGGTCGTGATGGGCTTCGTGGCCGGCCTCGACTACGGCCTCTCCAAGCTGAGCCTCCTGGTCTTCGGCTGACCTGGCCGTCCCACCTCCGTAGCAGTCTCCCGACCCGGGCCGAATCTTCGGCCCGGGTCGTGCTGTCTGCGCCGGACGTACGCGGCCGCTACCGTGGACTCGGTACTGTTGAAGTCTCCGAGTCCTCTCCTGGCGCCCGCGCGAGCGGCAGCCCGCCGGAGCCGGCCCCGGAGCGCGCCACCTTCACCATCTCCAGGAAAGAAGCAGCCACCGTGTCTGAGTCCCCCCTGTACGACGCCGACGAGACCGTCCGCGAGGCGGATGTCGCCGCCGAGCTGGACGCGGCCGAGCTGGCTGACGAAGCCGAGTCCGCCGAGCAGATCGTTGACGCCGTGGACGGCGACGAGGACGAGGTCGAGGCGCACGACGAGGCCGAGGCCGGCGAGCCCGCCGAGGAGGCGGCGCTGCACGTGGAGGACGACGTGGAGCCCGCCGACGAGGAGACCGAGGCCGACGCCGAGGACGCCGACGCCGAGGCCGAGGAGGTCGTCGAGGTCGACCCGGTCGCCAAGTTCCGCGAGGACCTGCGCTTCATGCCGGGCGAGTGGTACGTGATCCACACCTACGCCGGCTACGAGAACCGGGTGAAGCAGAACCTGGAGCAGCGCGCCGTCTCGCTGAACGTCGAGGAGTACATCTTCCAGGCCGAGGTGCCGCAGGAGGAGGTCGTCCAGATCAAGAACGGCGACCGCAAGACCATCCGCCAGAACAAGCTCCCCGGCTACGTCCTGGTGCGCATGGACCTCACCCCCGAGTCCTGGGGCGTCGTGCGCAACACCCCCGGTGTCACCGGCTTCGTCGGCAACGCCTACGACCCGTACCCGCTGACCCTGGACGAGGTCGTCAAGATGCTCGCCCCGGACGTCGAGCGCCAGGCGGCCAAGGAGGCCGGCAAGCCCTCGCCGATCAAGCCGAGCGAGATCCAGGTGCTGGACTTCGAGGTCGGCGACTCGGTCACCGTCACCGACGGTCCGTTCGCGACGCTGCAGGCGACCATCAACGAGATCAACCCCGACTCGAAGAAGGTCAAGGGCCTGGTCGAGATCTTCGGCCGGGAGACCCCGGTCGAGCTCTCCTTCGACCAGATCCAGAAGAACTAGTCCCACAATCTTCGGATCCGGGGCGGGGCCGAGGGCCCTGCCCCGGATCCGTTTTGGTCCAGCGGCGCTAAGGCGTTAGCCTGGTTCGATGTGTGTGTTGGCGGCCGGGTGTCGCCCCGGTTCCGCACACACCAGCACTCACCTCTCGGAAGGACCCGGAGAGACATGCCTCCCAAGAAGAAGAAGGTCACGGGGCTTATCAAGCTCCAGATCAACGCCGGTGCGGCCAACCCGGCGCCGCCGGTCGGCCCCGCGCTGGGCCAGCACGGCGTCAACATCATGGAGTTCTGCAAGGCCTACAACGCTGCGACCGAGTCGCAGCGCGGCATGATCGTGCCGGTGGAGATCAC
This sequence comes from Kitasatospora sp. NPDC056731, assembly GCF_040687675.1. Classification (NCBI taxonomy): domain Bacteria; kingdom Bacillati; phylum Actinomycetota; class Actinomycetes; order Kitasatosporales; family Streptomycetaceae; genus Kitasatospora; species Kitasatospora sp. NPDC056731. The sequence goes on along the minus strand of NZ_JBFBNR010000006.1, from coordinate 238,622 downwards.
GGTCTACGACGACCGTTCCTTCACCTTCATCACGAAGACGCCGCCGGCCGCGCGCCTCATCCTGAAGGCCGCCGGTGTGGACAAGGGCTCCAGCGAGCCGCACAAGACCAAGGTCGCCAAGCTCACCAGCGCCCAGGTCCGCGACATCGCCACCACCAAGATGCCCGACCTGAACGCCAACGACCTGGACGCGGCGGAGAAGATCATCGCCGGCACCGCCCGGTCGATGGGCATCACCGTCGAGGGCTGACCAGCTCTTTTCGTCCCTGTGGTAGGGCCTGCGCAGGCCCGTGATACCACGACTCCCATCACCATTCAGGAGCAGCAGTGAAGCGCAGCAAGGCTCTGAAGGCCGCGGACGCTCAGGTCGACCGCGACCGCCTCTACGCCCCCCTCGAGGCCATCCGCCTCGCCAAGGCGACCAGCACCACCAAGTTCGACGGCACCGTCGAGGTCGCCATGCGTCTGGGCGTCGACCCGCGCAAGGCCGACCAGATGGTCCGCAGCACCGTGATCCTCCCGCACGGCACCGGTAAGACCGCTCGGGTCCTGGTCTTCGCGACCGGTGACCGTGCCGAGGCCGCGCGTGCTGCGGGCGCCGACATCGTCGGCTCCGACGAGCTGATCAACGAGGTCGCCAAGGGCCGCCTGGACTTCGACGCCGTCGTCGCCACCCCGGACCTCATGGGCAAGGTCGGCCGCCTCGGCCGCGTGCTCGGTCCCCGTGGTCTGATGCCGAACCCGAAGACCGGCACCGTGACCCCGGACGTCGCCAAGGCTGTCAACGACATCAAGGGCGGCAAGATCGAGTTCCGCGTCGACAAGCACTCGAACCTGCACTTCATCATCGGTAAGGCCTCCTTCACCGACGAGCAGCTGGTCGAGAACTACGCCGCCGCGCTGGACGAGGTGCTCCGCGCCAAGCCGTCCGCCGCCAAGGGCCGCTACATCAAGAAGACCGCCATCAGCACCACGATCGGCCCCGGCATCCTCGTGGACCCGAACCGCACCCGCAACCTCTTCGTCGAAGAGGACCCGGCCGCGGTCTGAGCCGATCGGCTCTGAAGCAGTCTGTACAGCGGGCCCGTACCCCCTTCACCGGGGGTGCGGGCCCGCCGTCGTTTCCGGATCGGGACAGGGGTGGATGGGAACGGTTGCCCGAAGCGTCGTACGCTCTGCCGGTCAGATCATGTGCAGAACGTGTGACCGTCGGAGCGTGCCGTGCCGCCCACCCTTCGCCCCGCCGCCGCGGTGGCCACCCTGCTGCTGATCGGTGCCACCACCGGGTGCAGCCTGCTGGCCGCCCCGGGAACCCGTACCCCCGACGGCGACCCCGCGCCCGTACCGCCCCGCCAGGTGGTGCTCGCCGCCGCCCAGGCGCTGGACGACGCCGGCGGCGCCCGGATCGACGTGGTCGAGGAGGGCCCGGCCGGCCGCCGCACCGCGAGCGGCACCCTGGTCTGGGGCTCCCGGGACGAGGGCGCCCTGAGCGTCACTGACGAGCAGGGCGCCGGGCAGCTGACCCTGCGGGACGGCGCACTCGACCTCAGCTACCAGGGCGCCCCGCCCAAGCACGCGGACCGGGACGGCGCCGAGTCGCTCGATCCGCGGGCGACCACCGGCCCGGGCGGCTACGCGGGTGGCTGGATGACCGCACTGGTCACCAGCCCGGGCAGCCGCGCGTACAAGATCGCGCAGGCCGGGAAGTTCGGTTCGCTCGGCGGCGAGCAGCTGGCCGGGATGACCGTGGCGCACTACCAGGGCTCCACGCCGGTGGCCGAATACTTCGGCGCGGACCAGGAGTTGACCCCCGCGCGGCTCGCCGCGGTGGTCGACTGGTACCGCCGGCGAGGGGTGTCGGCGATCGGCTACGACGTCTGGGTCGGGCCCGACGAGCGGCTGCTGAGACTGCGTGAGACGGCCCGGGGGAGCGACGGCACCACGGTGACCACGACGGATGTCTCGACCCCCGGAGAAGGCGACGCGCCCCCTGCCGCGGCCGGCTGACGGGAGGCGGCTGTCCGGCGCGTGGGGGATCTGGCGATCCGTTAGAGTCCGCGTGAGAAGAAGCCGAAAATCGGTTCTTCATCGGATCGTTCGGATCTCACGGGGGACTCCATGCGCGCTGCGCGCCTCGCCTCGACCGTCGTCATCGCGGCCGTGCTGATCGGTGCCGTCACCGCCTGCGGCAGCAAGGGCGGCGACGCCAAGAGCGGCGACGCGGCGGCCGCGGCGCTGACCGGAGACCCCAAGGCCGCGCTGGCCGCCTCCGCCCTGGTGATGCAGAAGGCCGGCAACGGCAAGGTCACCATGGTCTCCCCGGACGGCTCGACCCACACCGCGGGCAGCGGCGACGCCGACTGGAAGGACCCGAACCGGACGGCCGTCGACCTGACGGGCGAGGTCGAGACCAAGAAGATCCGGTTCCGGGTGATCGGGACCGACGGCTACCTCGGCGGCGGTGACACCGAGGCCGCCGCCATGGGCGGCAAGCACTGGATCAAGCTGCCCGCCTCGAACGAACTCGGCAACGGCGTCCTGCTGATGAGCCAGCTGCTCAACCCGGTCGCCCAGCTCGGGCTCGCCGCACAGAGCGGCAAGCCCGCCAAGGTCGGCCAGGAGAGCCTCGACGGCGTCCAGGTCACCCACCTGCGGGCGGTCGAGGAGGCCTCCGCCATGGTGGCCGCCATGCCGGCGCTCACGGCCGACCAGCGCACGGCCGTCCAGAAGTCCCTGGAAGAGGACGGCAGGACCCTCACCATCGACTTCTGGCTCAACGGCCGGCAGGAACTCGTCCAGTACCAGGAGTACGGGGACAAGAACGGCGAGCACGACGCCGTCACCGTCAAGTACGCGGACCTCGGCAAGGCCGCGAAGATCGACGCCCCCGCCGCCACCGACCTCGGCAGCGAGACCGACCTCCTCAAACTGCTCGGCTGATCCGCCGAGCCCGCGCACCGGAGCCGACGAGGCTCCCGCCGTACCGAACGACTGACCCCCGGGGCACAGAACGGCAAGTCCACCGTCCTCTACTCGGACTACGGCGCGCCGGTCACCGCCGCAGTGCCGGACGCGGCCGACACGGTGGAACCGGCCGAGCTGGCGAAGCTCGGCAAGGGGGGCGCCACCGGCTGATCCGGGTCAGGGTGGCAAGGTGGCCGGAACGAAAGCCGCCGGCGCGGCGCCCGGGCGAGAGGGGACCAGACGATGGCGGGACGACGGCGGTTGGCGGCGCTGGCCGCGGTCGTCCTGCTGGCGAGCGGGCTGGCCGGATGCGGCGGGGGTGGCGGCGCGCCGTCCACGCCCTCCGGCAGCCCGAGCCCGACCAGCTCCTCGTCGACCGAGGCGGCCAAGCCCAGCGACCGCTCGCCGCACGGCGTCCTGGTCTCCGCCCAGCTGGCCATGCAGACCGCCCGCCGGGCCAAGGTCAGCTACCGGCTGGGAGCGGACGCCGGGGCCGGGCCGCTGTTCTGGCAGCCCAAGACGGCGCTCCAGATCAAACGCTCCACCCCGGCCGACGCCGAGCAGCTGATCGTCGTGGACACCGTCGCCTACCAGGGCGGTGACGCCGCCACCGCGGCCCGCCAGGGTGGCCGGCACTGGGAGCGCTTCTCCGTCCCGCCGGACCCGGACGGCCACCGGGAGGTCCCGTACGCGGGGCTGATCGACCTGCTGAACCCGGTCGAGGCGCTGGCCGCCGCCACCGCCGACGGGGTGGACCCCCGGTTCATCGGCGAGGAGAGGTTCGACGACTCGACGGTCGAGCACTACCGGATCACCACCACCGCCGAGCGCTACGCCGCCGCCCAGACCCAGCTGACCCAGGCCCGCCGGGACGGCCTGCGGGCCGCGCTGGCCCCCGGCGGCTCGATCTCGCTCACCGTGGACCTCTGGCTCAACGACAAGGACCAACTGGTCCGGCTCCAGCGCACCGGCAGTGGTGACAGCGGCCGGGCGGACGACTCGGTGCTCTACTCCGACTTCGCCGGCGCCCTGCTCTCGGTGCAGGCCCCGGCCGAGACGGACACCGTGGACACCGGCCCCCGGACGGTCTCCCCGCTGGCCCGCTGAGCCCCGCGCGGGCGCGGCCGGCCCGGCGGGCATCGGCCGTTCAGGGGCGATTTGCCCCGGACGGCGGAGTCCGGTTACTGTTACCGAAGCCAAAGACCGCTGGTTGTCACCGTGCTCGCGAGGGTTCGGTGGCCGAAGGATCTGCGCTTCGTCGCAGGCAGCCCGCGCAGGTGTGTCTGGAGCTTCGACTTCCGGGTCCGCGTTCGCGCGAACATCCGTTGAGGTCGTTTCGAGCCCCGTGCGCCCTGCGCATCGGGGCTCATCTGCTTTCCGCAGGCTTTCCTTCCGTCCGGTTGGTTCGAGGCGTGAATGGTCGACTTTCGCGGTCGGCCGGATTTCGACATCACGGAAGGAGGCGTAAGCCTATGGCAAGGCCCGACAAGGCTGCTGCCGTCGCCGAGATCACGGACAAGTTCCGTGGCTCTTCCGCGGCGCTGCTGACTGAGTACCGCGGTCTCTCGGTGAAGCAGGTCAAGACCCTGCGTCGCTCGCTCGGCGGGAACGCCGAGTACGCCGTGGTGAAGAACACGCTGACCAAGATCGCGGCCAACGAGGCCGGGATTTCGGAGCTCGACGACCTGTTCAACGGTCCGACGGCTGTCGCCTTCGTCACCGGTGACCCGGTGGAGTCGGCGAAGGCTCTGCGTGACTTCGCCAAGGAGAACCCCGCTCTCATCATCAAGGGCGGTGTCCTTGACGGTAAGGCGCTGTCCGCCGATGAGATCAAGAAGCTCGCGGACCTCGAGTCCCGCGAGGTGCTGCTCGCCAAGCTGGCGGGTGCCCTGAAGGCCAAGCAGTCCCAGGCTGCCGCGCTCTTCCAGGCCCTGCCGTCGAAGCTCGTCCGCACTGTGGACGCGCTGCGCGACAAGGTCGAGCAGGGCGGTGCCGGTACGCCGGCTCCCGCCGCCGAGGACGCCGCCGCCGAGTAATCGGCAGGCTCACGCCTCGCTGCGGGCCCGTGCCCGCCCCACCCGTACATACGGCATCACCTGCCGATTTAGTGGAAGGACGCCATCATGGCGAAGCTGTCCCAGGACGAGCTGCTCGCGCAGTTCGAGGACCTCACCCTCATCGAGCTCGCTGGCTTCGTGAAGGCCTTCGAGGAGAAGTTCGACGTCACCGCCGCCGCCCCGGTCGCCGTTGCCGCCGCCGGTGGCCCGGCCGCCGTTGAGGCCGTCGAGGAGCAGGACGAGTTCGACGTCATCCTCGATGGTGCCGGCGACAAGAAGATCCAGGTCATCAAGGAGGTGCGCACCCTGACCTCCCTCGGCCTGAAGGAGGCCAAGGACCTCGTTGACACCGCTGGTGCCAAGGTCCTGGAGAAGGTTGCCAAGGACGTTGCCGAGAAGGCCAAGGCCGCCCTCGAGGGTGCCGGCGCCAAGGTCACCGTCAAGTGACTTCTCGCCCCCTCTGAGGGGGCCTGAAGCCGGGCCGATCACCCTTGTGGGTGGTCGGCCCGGCTTTTTCGCGTTTCCGGCCCTGGGCGGCCCTGGAAGGCCCTGGGACCGGTCCGCGGCCGGGACGCGCCGGTGTGGCCGAGAGCCCACTCGGCAGCGTCGGTGCGGACGGGTATGGTGATCACCGTCATGGACGGTGGCCCCCACCACGGCTTCTGTAACGCCGGGGGGCGTCCGGCCGATGGACGGGTCGAGGTCCGCACCGCCTGCGGGCCCTTGACGAACCCGGCGAGGCGCGCGATTCTCAAGGCGCGAGTCCGCCCGGTTGGTTTGCCACTGGATGCATAACCAGTGGCTCAGGCGGGAAATGACTCCACGTGAGTTATGGGGCCCGGGCAGTGCCCGGGCCGGTGCAGTACCCGGTGGGCGTTCGCGTCCGCCGGCTACCGGGAGGAGTCTCCGATTCGGTTTCCGAATCAGAGCTGGACAGCAGTGTGCCCTTTGGCTACACTGTCCCTTTGCGCTGCCTGTTAGCTGCTCCGTGACTCGTCGCCCGGAGTTTGCGTTGCCCTGAAGGGGTCTGGCATCGCCTCCGCAAAGCGGCTCTGACCTGGGTTTCGATCCCGGCGGAGGCCAGTGGCGAGGGAGGCGGGACCAAGCCCGTGAAGGCCCGGCTGGTACGCGCGTAGTGAGCTCCGAGCCCTCGGAAGGACCCCCCTCTTGGCCGCGCCGCGCAACGCCTCGAACAATTCCGCCGCATCCACCGCCCCGCTCCGCGTCTCCTTCGCGAAGATCAAGGAGCCCCTCGAGGTCCCCAACCTCCTGGCCCTGCAGACCGAGAGCTTTGACTGGCTGCTCGGCAATGCGGCCTGGAAGTCCCGGGTCGAGGCGGCGCTGGAGAACGGTCAGGACGTCCCCACCAAGTCCGGTCTGGAGGAGATCTTCGAGGAGATCTCCCCGATCGAGGACTTCAGTGGGTCGATGTCGCTGACCTTCCGCGACCACCGTTTCGAGCCGCCGAAGAACTCGATTGACGAGTGCAAGGACCGCGACTTCACGTTCGCGGCTCCGCTCTTCGTCACGGCCGAGTTCACCAACAACGAGACCGGTGAGATCAAGTCTCAGACGGTCTTCATGGGCGACTTCCCGCTCATGACCCACAAGGGCACGTTCGTGATCAACGGCACCGAGCGTGTCGTCGTGTCGCAGCTGGTCCGCTCCCCGGGCGTGTACTTCGACTCCACCCTGGACAAGGTGTCCGACAAGGACATCTACTCCTGCAAGGTCATCCCCTCGCGTGGTGCCTGGCTGGAGATGGAGATCGACAAGCGCGACATGGTCGGCGTCCGCATCGACCGCAAGCGCAAGCAGTCCGTCACCGTGCTGCTCAAGGCGCTCGGCTGGACCAACGAGATGATTCTCGAGGAGTTCGGCGAGTACGAGTCCATGCGCAACACCCTGGAGAAGGACCACACCCAGGGCCAGGACGACGCGCTTCTGGACATCTACCGCAAGCTGCGTCCTGGCGAGCCGCCGACGCGCGAGGCCGCGCAGACGCTTCTGGAGAACCTGTACTTCAACCCGAAGCGCTACGACCTCGCCAAGGTGGGCCGCTACAAGGTCAACCGGAAGCTGGGCAACGCCGAGTCGCTGGACTCCGGCGTGCTCACCGAGCCCGACATCATCGGTGCGATCAAGTACCTGGTGAAGCTGCACGCCGGTGAGACCGAGTGGAACGACCAGACCGGTCGCGACATCGTGGTCGAGGTCGACGACATCGACCACTTCGGCAACCGTCGCCTGCGCAACGTCGGCGAGCTCATCCAGAACCAGGTCCGTACGGGTCTCGCCCGTATGGAGCGCGTCGTGCGCGAGCGCATGACCACCCAGGACGTCGAGGCGATCACGCCGCAGACCCTGATCAACATCCGGCCGGTCGTCGCCTCCATCAAGGAGTTCTTCGGCACCAGCCAGCTGTCGCAGTTCATGGACCAGACGAACCCGCTGTCGGGCCTGACCCACAAGCGCCGTCTGTCCGCCCTCGGCCCCGGTGGTCTCTCCCGTGAGCGCGCCGGCTTCGAGGTCCGTGACGTGCACCCCTCGCACTACGGGCGCATGTGTCCGATCGAGACCCCCGAAGGCCCGAACATCGGTCTGATCGGGTCGCTGGCCTCGTACGGCCGGGTCAACGCCTTCGGCTTCATCGAGACCCCGTACCGCAAGGTCATCGAGGGTGTCGTCACGGAGCAGGTCGACTACCTCACGGCCGACGAGGAGGACCGCTACGTCATCGCGCAGGCCAACGCCCCGCTGACGGCGGAGCTGACCTTCGCCGAGCCGCGTGTCCTGGTCCGCCGCCGTGGCGGCGAGATCGACTACATCCCGGGCACCGAGATCGACTACATGGACGTCTCGCCGCGCCAGATGGTGTCGGTCGCGACCGCCATGATCCCGTTCCTCGAGCACGACGACGCCAACCGCGCGCTCATGGGCTCGAACATGATGCGCCAGGCGGTGCCGCTGCTGAAGAGCGAGGCTCCGCTGGTCGGTACCGGCATGGAGTACCGCTGCGCCGTCGACGCCGCGGACGTCATCACCGCCGAGAAGGCCGGTGTCGTCCAGGAGGTCTCGGCCGACTACGTCACCGTCGCCAACGACGACGGCACGTACACCACGTACCGCGCCGCCAAGTTCACCCGCTCCAACCAGGGCACCGCCTTCAACCAGAAGGTGCTCGTGGACGAGGGCGCCCGGGTCGAGTCCGGCCAGGTGCTGGCCGACGGCCCGTGCACCGACGAGGGCGAGATGGCCCTCGGCAAGAACCTGCTCGTGGCGTTCATGTCGTGGGAGGGTCACAACTACGAGGACGCGATCATCCTGTCGCAGCGCCTCGTGCAGGACGACGTCCTCTCCTCGATCCACATCGAGGAGCACGAGGTCGACGCCCGTGACACCAAGCTCGGCCCCGAGGAGATCACCCGGGACATCCCGAACGTCTCCGAGGAGGTCCTCGCCGACCTCGACGAGCGCGGCATCATCCGCATCGGCGCCGACGTCGTCACCGGCGACATCCTGGTCGGCAAGGTCACGCCCAAGGGCGAGACCGAGCTGACCCCGGAGGAGCGCCTGCTCCGCGCGATCTTCGGTGAGAAGGCCCGTGAGGTCCGCGACACCTCGCTGAAGGTGCCGCACGGTGAGTCCGGCAAGGTCATCGGCGTCCGCGTCTTCGACCGCGAAGAGGGCGACGAGCTGCCCCCGGGCGTGAACCAGCTGGTCCGCGTCTACGTGGCCCAGAAGCGCAAGATCACCAACGGTGACAAGCTCGCCGGCCGTCACGGCAACAAGGGCGTCATCTCGAAGATCCTGCCGGTCGAGGACATGCCGTTCCTGGAGGACGGCACCCCGGTCGACATCATCCTCAACCCGCTGGGTGTCCCGTCCCGAATGAACCCGGGACAGGTCCTGGAGATCCACCTCGGGTGGCTCGCCAAGCAGGGCTGGGACGTCTCCGGCCTCGCCGACGAGTGGGCCCAGCGCCTCCAGGCGATCGGCGCCGACACCGTCCAGGGCGGCACCAACCTCGCCACCCCGGTCTTCGACGGCGCCCGCGAGGACGAGATCACCGGCCTGCTGGACAACACCACCCTCACCCGTGACGGTGAGCGCCTGGTGAACTCCACCGGCAAGGCCCGGCTGTTCGACGGCCGCTCCGGCGAGCCGTTCCCGATGCCGGTCTCGGTCGGCTACATGTACATCCTCAAGCTGCACCACCTGGTCGACGACAAGCTGCACGCCCGTTCGACCGGTCCGTACTCGATGATCACCCAGCAGCCGCTCGGTGGTAAGGCGCAGTTCGGTGGTCAGCGCTTCGGTGAGATGGAGGTGTGGGCCCTTGAGGCGTACGGCGCTGCTTACGCGCTGCAGGAGCTGCTCACCATCAAGTCCGACGACGTCCTCGGCCGTGTGAAGGTCTACGAGGCCATCGTCAAGGGCGAGAACATCCCCGAGCCCGGCATTCCCGAGTCCTTCAAGGTCCTCATCAAGGAAATGCAGTCGCTCTGCCTCAACGTGGAGGTGCTGTCCTCGGACGGCCAGTCCATCGAGATGCGGGACTCCGACGAGGACGTGTTCCGCGCCGCCGAGGAGCTCGGCATTGACCTGTCCCGGCGCGAGCCGAGCAGCGTCGAAGAGGTCTGACGGAGGTTGGGCCGGCTGCCCGAGCAGCCGGCCCGCCCCCAGGCCCCCCTCAGACCACATGAACGACTCTCGACTTACGAAAGAGGGCTTGACGACCAGTGCTTGACGTCAACTTCTTCGACGAGCTCCGCATCGGCCTGGCCACCGCCGACGACATCCGCCAGTGGTCGCACGGCGAGGTCAAGAAGCCGGAGACCATCAACTACCGCACCCTGAAGCCCGAAAAGGACGGACTCTTCTGCGAGAAGATCTTCGGCCCCACCCGGGACTGGGAGTGCTACTGCGGTAAGTACAAGCGCGTCCGCTTCAAGGGCATCATCTGTGAGCGCTGCGGCGTCGAGGTGACCCGCGCCAAGGTGCGCCGTGAGCGGATGGGCCACATCGAGCTGGCCGCCCCGGTCACCCACATCTGGTACTTCAAGGGCGTGCCGTCCCGCCTGGGCTACCTGCTCGACCTGGCGCCGAAGGACCTCGAGAAGGTCATCTACTTCGCCGCCTACATGATCACCTGGGTCGACGACGAGCGCCGCCAGCGCGACCTGCCGTCCCTGGAGGCGCACGTCTCGGTCGAGCGCCAGCAGATCGAGAACCGCCGCGACTCCGACCTCGAAGCCCGCGCCAAGAAGGCCGAGACCGACCTGGCCGAGCTGGAGGCCGAGGGCGCCAAGGCCGACGTGCGCCGCAAGGTGCGCGAGGGCGCCGAGCGCGAGATGAAGCAGCTGCGCGACCGCGCGCAGCGCGAGCTCGACCGCCTCGACGAGGTGTGGGCCCGCTTCAAGAACCTCAAGGTCCAGGACCTCGAGGGCGACGAGCTGCTCTACCGCGAGCTGCGCGACCGCTTCGGCACCTACTTCTCCGGCTCGATGGGCGCGGCGGCCCTCAAGGACCGCCTCGAGACCTTCGACCTGGCGGAGGAGTCCGAGCGCCTGCGCGAGATCATCCGCAGCGGCAAGGGCCAGAAGAAGACCCGTGCGCTGAAGCGCCTCAAGGTCGTCTCCGCGTTCCTGCAGACCACCAACAAGCCCAACGGCATGGTGCTGGACTGCGTCCCGGTCATCCCGCCGGACCTGCGTCCGATGGTGCAGCTGGACGGTGGCCGCTTCGCGACCTCCGACCTGAACGACCTGTACCGCCGCGTGATCAACCGCAACAACCGCCTGAAGCGGCTTCTCGACCTCGGCGCGCCCGAGATCATCGTGAACAACGAGAAGCGCATGCTCCAGGAGGCCGTCGACGCCCTGTTCGACAACGGCCGTCGCGGCCGTCCGGTCACCGGCCCGGGCAACCGGCCGCTGAAGTCCCTCAGCGACATGCTGAAGGGCAAGCAGGGTCGTTTCCGCCAGAACCTGCTCGGCAAGCGCGTCGACTACTCGGCCCGTTCGGTCATCGTCGTCGGCCCGCAGCTCAAGCTGCACCAGTGCGGTCTGCCCAAGGCCATGGCGCTGGAGCTCTTCAAGCCGTTCGTGATGAAGCGCCTGGTCGACCTGAACCACGCGCAGAACATCAAGTCGGCCAAGCGCATGGTCGAGCGTGCCCGCCCGGTCGTGTGGGACGTGCTCGAAGAGGTCATCGCCGAGCACCCCGTCCTGCTGAACCGTGCGCCCACCCTGCACCGCCTCGGCATCCAGGCCTTCGAGCCCCAGCTGGTCGAGGGCAAGGCCATCCAGATCCACCCGCTCGTCTGCACCGCGTTCAACGCGGACTTCGACGGTGACCAGATGGCCGTCCACCTGCCGCTCTCCGCGGAGGCGCAGGCCGAGGCCCGCATCCTGATGCTGTCCTCGAACAACATCCTGAAGCCGGCCGACGGTCGCCCCGTCACCATGCCGACCCAGGACATGGTGCTCGGTCTGTTCTTCCTGACCTCGGACCGGGAGGCGGTGAAGGGCGGTGGCCGTTCCTTCTCCTCGACCGCCGAGGCCGTCATGGCGTTCGACGCCCGCGAGCTGGACGTCCAGGCCCCGATCGAGCTGCGCCTGCCGGCCGGCACCGTCCCGCCGCGTGGCTGGACCCCGCCGGTGGACGAGGAGGGCCAGACGGCCTGGTTCGACGGCGAGCCGTTCCGCCTGACCACCACCCTGGGCCGCGCGCTCTTCAACGAGCTGCTGCCCGAGGACTACCCGTTCGTCGACTACGAGGTGGGCAAGAAGCAGCTCTCCGCGATCGTCAACGACCTGGCGGAGCGCTACCCCAAGGTCGTCGTCGCGGCGACCCTGGACAACCTGAAGGCGTCCGGTTTCCACTGGTCGACCCGCTCGGGTGTCACCGTCTCGATCTCCGACGTCGTCGTCCCGCCGAACAAGCCCCAGATCCTCGAGGGCTACGAGGCGAAGGCGGAGAAGGTCCAGCGTCAGTACGAGCGCGGCCTGATCACCAACGACGAGCGCAAGCAGGAGCTCATCGGCATCTGGACCCAGGCGACCAACGAGGTCGCCGAGGCCATGAACGAGAACTTCCCGAAGACGAACCCCATCTTCATGATGGTCGACTCGGGTGCTCGTGGAAACATGATGCAGATGCGCCAGATCGCCGGTATGCGTGGTCTGGTGTCGAACGCCAAGAACGAGACCATCCCGCGACCCATCAAGGCGTCGTTCCGTGAGGGTCTCACCGTGCTGGAGTACTTCATCTCCACCCACGGTGCCCGTAAGGGTCTGGCGGACACCGCCCTCCGTACCGCCGACTCCGGCTACCTCACCCGTCGTCTGGTCGACGTCTCCCAGGACGTCATCATTCGCGAGGAGGACTGCGGTACCGAGCGCGGCCTGAAGCTGGCGATCGGCACCGTCGGCGCGGACGGCGTGCTGCGCAAGGCCGACGACGTCGAGACCAGCGTGTACGCCCGCATGCTCGCCGAGGACATCACGGTGGACGGCAAGCTCCTTGCCACCGCCAACACCGACCTCGGTGACGTGCTGATCGACGAGCTGATCCGCCGCGGCATCGGCGAGGTCAAGACCCGCTCGATCCTGACCTGTGAGTCGGCCGTCGGCACCTGCGCCTTCTGCTACGGGCGTTCGCTGGCCACCGGCAAGCTGGTCGACATCGGTGAGGCGGTCGGCATCATCGCCGCCCAGTCCATCGGTGAGCCCGGCACCCAGCTGACGATGCGTACCTTCCACACCGGTGGTGTGGCCGGTGACGACATCACCCAGGGTCTGCCGCGTGTCGTCGAGCTCTTCGAGGCCCGTACCCCCAAGGGTGTGGCCCCGATCTCGGAGGCCACCGGCCGGGCGCGGATCGAGGACACCGAGAAGACCCGCAAGCTCGTCATCACCCCGGACGACGGCAGCGAGGAGATCGCCTACCCCGTCTCCAAGCGTGTGAAGCTGCTGGTCAGCGAGGGCGAGGCGGTCGAGGTCGGCCAGAAGCTGACCATGGGTGCCACCAACCCGCACGACGTCCTGCGCATCATGGGCCAGCGTGCCGTCCAGATCCACCTGGTCGCCGAGGTCCAGAAGGTCTACAACTCGCAGGGTGTGTCGATCCACGACAAGCACATCGAGATCATCATCCGGCAGATGCTCCGCCGCGTGACGATCATCGAGTCGGGCGACGCCGAGCTGCTCCCGGGCGAGCTCGTCGAGCGCGGCCGCTTCGAGACCGAGAACCGTCGCGTGGTCGCCGAGGGTGGTCACCCCGCCTCCGGCCGTCCGCAGCTGATGGGTATCACCAAGGCCTCGCTGGCCACCGAGTCCTGGCTGTCGGCCGCCTCCTTCCAGGAGACGACCCGGGTCCTCACCGACGCGGCGATCCACGCCAAGTCGGACCCGCTGCTGGGCCTCAAGGAGAACGTCATCCTCGGTAAGCTCATCCCGGCCGGTACGGGTCTGCCCCGCTACCGCAACATCCGGGTCGAGCCGACCGAAGAGGCCAAGGCCGCGATGTACTCGGCCGTCGGCTACGACGACTACGACCTGTCGCCCTTCGGCGCCGGCTCCGGCCAGGCGGTCCCGCTGGACGACTACGACTACGGCCCGTACACCGGCTGAGTCCGACGTTCGGCTGTCAGGGCGGTCACCCCTCGCGGGGTGGCCGCCCTGCGGCGTTCCCGAGCCGGTGCTTTCCGGGCTTTTCCGGGGTCGTTGGGGGCCTGCGGGGCACGGATTAGGTTCCCTGGCAGAAGTCGCGTAGAGTCGTGTTTACCGACGCGGGGTGGAGCAGCTCGGTAGCTCGCTGGGCTCATAACCCAGAGGTCGCAGGTTCAAATCCTGTCCCCGCTACTCAGTAGCAACGAAGGGCCCGGAGGCATCAAGTCTCCGGGCCCTTCGTCGTTCCCGAGAGTCGTTCCCGGGAGCGGCCCCTCCCTCGTGCGGGGGAGGGGCCGGAACCGCTCCGGTGAGGGAGGCGGGGGAGGCGGCGGCCGGGGGAGGCTTCGCGTGTCGGGACGACGGGGCTTGCGAAGGGGGCCGGACATGAAGCGGGTACCGGGCGCGGTGGCGATCACGGGGGCGGTGCGTTCGGGCGCCGGCGCAGTGCCGGTCGACGGTGTCTGACCGGGCCGTTCCGGAGGTCCTGCCGGTAGGGCATGATCTTCTCCGCGGGGGCGGCGCCCCCGGACACGGGGGAGGAGCGGCGGTGGTGCGAGCGGCGCGCTGGCGGAGCTGGTCGGCCGGGCTGAGTCCGTACGTGCTGGACTCGCTGCTGGCCGTGGCATCGGCCGGGATCTCGGTCTGGGCGGTCGGCAACGACGACAGGGCCTGGCGGTGGTGGGTCTACCTGGTGGCGGTGTCCACCTCGCTGTCGCTGCCCTGGCGGCGCCGGGCGCCGCTGGCCGCGCTGGCGGCGGGCAGCGTGGCCTTCATGACGCTGTCCGTGGTGGCGCACTCGGCGAGTCCGCAGGTGCCGCTGGCCGGTGTGATCGGCATCTACACAGTGGCGGAGCGCTCCCCGGACCGGCAGCGCTGGACGGTGCTGGCGGTGGTGGTGGTCGCCAACGTGATCGGCACCCACTCGCCCAACGGCATGCTGTTCAGCCTGCTCACCTCGGTCGGCTCGTTCGTCTTCGGCTCGCTGGTGCGCGCCCAGCGGCGGCTGGCCCGGCTGGAGGCCGAGCGGGCCCGCGAGGCCGGGGAACGGGCGGCCAGTGAGGCGGGCCGCGCGGTGGTGGAGGAGCGGGCCCGGATCGCCCGGGAGATGCACGACATCCTGGCGCACGCCGTCTCGCTGATGATCATCCAGGCCGAGGCCGGGCCGCTGGTGGTGCATGCCAACCCGGACCGGGCGATCCGCGCCTTCGACACCATCGCCGACGCGGGCCGCGACGCGATGGTCCAACTGCGGCGCGTCCTCGGAGTGCTGAAGGAGGAGGGGGCCGGTCCTGAGCTGGCCCCGCAGCCCCGGCTGGCCGAACTCGCCGACGTGGCCGAGCGGGTGCGCCGGGCCGGACCGGCGGTGGAGCTCGAAATGGCCGACGGGCTGGGCGCGGTGCCCGCCGACCTCCAGGCCGCGGCGTACCGGATCGTGCAGGAGGCGCTGACCAACACGGTCAAGCACTCCGGCGCCGACCGGGTGGCGGTCCGGGTGCGGCGGTCCGGGGACACCCTGGAGGTCGTGGTGTCCGACAACGGGCGCGGGCTGCCGGTGACCGCCGGCGGCGTGGTGAACGGCTGGTCCGGCGGCCGCGGGCTGGTCGGCATCCGGGAGCGGGCGGCGGCCTGCGGCGGGCGGGCCGAGGCCGGACCCGGACCGGAGGGCAAGGGCTTCCTGGTGAGTGCCCGGCTGCCGTTGGGGGTGGCGGGCGTGGTGGAGAAGGCGGGCGGATGAAGCCGATTCGGGTGGTCGTCGCGGACGACCAGGAGCTGGTGCGGGCGGGGTTCGGGATGATCCTGGACGCGCAGCCCGACATCGAGGTGGTGGCCGAGGCCTGCGACGGCGCCGAGGCGGTCGAGGCGGTCCGCGCCCACGGCCCGGACGTCCTGCTGCTGGACGTCCGGATGCCGGTCATGGACGGGCTGGAGGCGGCCCGCCGGGTCTGCGCCGAGTTCCCGTCCACCAAGGTGATCATGCTGACCACCTTCGACGCCGACGACTACGTCTTCGACGCGCTGTACGCGGGCGCCAGCGGCTTCCTGCTCAAGGACGTCCGGCGGGACGACCTGGCGCACGGGGTGCGGATGGTGGCCTCCGGGGAGGCGCTGCTCGCGCCCTCGGTGACCAGGCGGCTGATCGGCGAGTTCGCCGCCCGCCGCCCGGGCTCGCCCGAGCGGGCGCTGCGGCCGCCGTCCAAGCTGCTGGAGCAGCTCACCCTGCGTGAGCAGGAGACCCTGCGGCTGCTGGCGCGCGGGCTCTCCAACGCGGAGATCGCGGCCGAGCTGGTGGTCAGCGAGCACACGGTGAAGACGCACGTCAGCAATGTGCTGAGCAAGCTGGGGCTGCGGGACCGGGTGCACGCGGTGGTGTTCGCGTACGAGGCCGGCGCGGTGGTGGCGGGGGAGGCGTAGGGGCTCTCTTGCGGATCACGCCGGGCGCGGGGCCCCTGGTCGGGGCTCCCCCGTGCGGGGGAGGCGGCGGGTTCGCCGGTGCGGGCGATCCGCGACGAGGGGTGCGGCGGACAGCATCTGTGGTGTCGGAACGGACCACGGGCCACCAGCTACCTGCCGGGGCCGCGGATCACCATAGGAGATCGTCGGATGAACACCCCGCAGGAGAACCGCCGCACCGCCTACGCCGTCGTCGGCGCCCCCGCCCTGATGGCCCTCTACGGGGGGATCCGGCTGGTCCCGGGCTCCCGGGAGCCCGGCCTCGGCTGGACGGTCGGCCACACCGCGATGTTCGCCGGGCTGCTGCTGTTCGCCCCGGTCCTGCTCGCCCTGCGCGGGCTGCTCGCCCCGCGCGGCACCACGGCCGGGCGGCTCGCGGCCGGTGCCGCGCTCGGGACGGCGTTCGCCGGCCTGGCGGCCTCGCTGGTGCAGATCGGGATCGACCTGTACGTCGGCCTGGCGGCGGCGGACAAGGCCGGGCAGTCGCGGATGTTCGACCGCGTCCAGGGCGTCCCCGGGGTGCTGCCGGCGGTCTACCAGATCGGTCCGCTGCTGTTCTACGTCGGCCTGCTGGCCCTGCTGGTCGCCGCCGCGGTGGGCGCGGCCCGGACGCTGCCCTGGTGGAGCCCGGTGCTGATGCTGGTCGGCACCGCCGCCTCGGGGGCCGACCTGGCGCTGATCCCGGTGGCCGCGGTCTGCTACCTGGCGGCGCTGGCCCCGCTGGCCCGCCGCGCCGCCGGGCCCCGCCCGGTGCTGGCCTGACCGGTGCCGGCCCGCCCGGTGCTGGTCCGGCCGGGCGGTACGGACGGACGGGCGGCCGCTCCCGCAGGGGAGGGGCGGGCGCCCGTCAGCTCATCCGGAACACCGGTCCGCGCGGGGTGAACGGCAGCCCGGCGCCCCGGGGGACCAGGAAGGCGTGCTCGCGCCGCACCCGCAGCACGTCGCACGCGCCGTCGGTGATCACCAGCACGGGCGCCCCGCGCGGGAAGTCCTCGGCCCGCTCCAGCAGGTCGACGCCCGGCTGCAGCTCGGTGCCGCCGCGCCCGCGCACCCGGACCCGGCCGGCGATCTCGCCGACCGGGACGTACCCGGCGTCGTGCGGTGCGGCGTCGCAGTGCACCACTCGGGCCGCGGGCACGTCCCGGGCGGCCGCGTACGAGGCGATCGCGCCGAGCGCCTTGCCGAGCAGGACCCGGTTCATCGAGCCGGAGGTGTCCAGGACGACGCCGAAGGTGCAGCGCGGCACCTCCTCCGGCGGGTGGTAGCGGCCGGCCCGGGGGATGTCCGGGGTGGCGGACTGCCGACGGGCCGGGCGGGAGTAGCTGCGGACCGGCTCCGGACGGGGCACGAACTCGTCGAACCAGCGGGCCAGCCGGGCGTCCCAGGGCAGCGGCGGGTGGGCGAGGGCGCGGATCTCCTCGACCAGTCCGGCGGGCAGCAGCCCGCGGTCGCGCTGGTGCAGCTCGAAGCCCTGCTGGAGGCCGCGGCGGTAGAAGTCGTCGAGGTCCACGTAGTCGCGCGGGCCGCGGTCCAGCGGTGCGCCGAGGATGTCCGGGCGGTTCTTGCCGGCCAGAGTGGCGAGCCGGCGGATCCGGCGCTCGTCGCGGACGATCCGGTCGTACACCTCCTCGGCCGACAGCCCCTTCAGCTGCGGGTCGTGCAGCAGGCCTTCCGGCATGTCGCCGACGCCCATCTCCAGCAGCCAGCCGTTGATGACGTAGTCGGCGGCGACGTTGAAGAGGAACGGGTCCCGGCCGCCGCGGCGCTCGCCGTGCCGCAGGGCGGCGTGCAGCATCTCGTGGCCGAGGATGAACCGCCACTCCTCGTCGGTCTGCTGGCGCAGCGGGTTGATGTAGACCTCGCCGGCCTCGGCGTTGACGGCGGCGACGGAGATGCCGTGGGCGCGGGCCAGTTCGGCGTCGGCGACGACGGTGAGGCCGGCCGCGATGCCGCCGAGCAGCGGGTAGGAGGAGACGAACCAGCCGAGCGCCCTGGTCCACGGCCGTACGGGCAGGCGCTCGCCGGTCTCCCGGTCGAAACGGCCGCCGGCCCGGTCCATCGCGGCGGACATGGTGCGGGTGAGGGCGGCGGCGAAGGCCGCCGACCAGTCCTGAGGGGTGTGGCCGTAGTCCTGCCACTCGACCAGCAGCTGGTCGTGGTCGGCGGTGCCGGCCGTCCCGGCGGTGACGGCGGGCGGCAGGCCGTCGCGGCGCCAGCGAGCGGCCAGCTCCTCCTCGTCGCCGCCCGGGTACTCCTGCGGGAGGGCGACCGGGGGGCGGCCGACGGGGAAGGTCGCGAGGAAACGGTTCACCACCGCGCAGCGGGCCGCCTCCTCGTAGGCGTCGGGCTGGACCCGGACACCCTTGGCGGCCGGGACGTGGCCGAAGCCCAGGTGCAGCAGGCAGTGCGCCAGCACCCAGGCCCACTCGTCCGGCTCGGCCCGGCGGCGCGGGTTGACGTGCACGGTGCCGTCGGAGTCGACCACCGCCCAGCCGCCGGTCGGGGCCAGCCCGCAGTCGTCCCGGCGGCAGAAATCGGCGGGCACGGCGTCGAAGGCCGGGTTCTGGCGCAGCAGCCGGACCCCCTCGGCGAAGACCTCCGCGCCCGGGTCCGGCTTCTTCGCACCCTTCTGGACGGAAGGGCTCACCGGCGGGCCTCGACCAGCCGGGGCATGTCCCGGGCCGCCTCGATCAGGAACCAGGAGGGCAGCACCGGATTGCCGTCCGCGCCGTCGGCGATCACCGTCTGGGCGACCTCCACCGAGATCTCGGCCAGCTGCACCAGCAGCGACTTGGCCCGGAAGGCGGTCTGCCGCTGCGCTCCCGAGGCGTGCTCCTTGCTGGCCGGAAGCTCCTTGACCAGGCGGCCGCGGAAGGCGTCGGCCAGGTAGTAGAGCAGGTCGCGGTCCTCCAGCCGGTGCGGCCAGCGGGCGTCGCCCTTGAGGATCGCCTCCAGGCCGTAGGCGTTGCGGACGATCTTGGCGTAGCCGCAGAAGGCGATCGCGTGCTGCGGGGTGAGCAGCCCGTACGCGAGCACCTTGAGGGTCTCCTCGTCCAAGGTGGGGCCGAAGGAGTGCAGCGCGTCGGAGAGCATGTGCCAGGCGCGCGGGGTGGAGAACGGCTCCTCGGTCTTCGGCGGGGCGGACCACAGGTGGTCGGGCCGGTCGGTGACGTAGTCGATGACCCAGGGGTGGATGCCGGCGCCGGCCGCCCAGCGCAGCCAGTCCGCGGCGCTGGCCCGCAGGTGCACGTGGACCATGCGGTTGACCAGCGCGGACGCCATCGGTCGGGCGAGCGCGCCGTCGGTGGCGCGGTTCCCGGCGCCGATCACGATCGAGCCGGGCGGCAGCTCGTACGAGCCGATCCGGCGGTCCAGGATCAGCGAGTAGAACGCCTTCTGGACGTCCGGGGTCGCCGCGTTGAGCTCGTCCAGGAACAGGCAGTACGGCTCGTCGCGGGCGATCTGCTCGGGCGGGCAGAACCGGGAACGGCCCTCCGGGGTCAGCTGCGGGACACCGATCAGGTCCTCCGGGGCGAGTTGGGTGCCGACCAGGCTCACGCACTCCAGGCCGAGTGACTCGGCGAACTCCCTTACCAGCGAGGACTTTCCGATCCCGGGCGCGCCCCAGAGGAACACCGGCCGGACGGTGGCCAGCCCGAGCAGCAACTCGGGAATCTGGACGGGCGAGACGCTGACTGCTCCCTGCACGGGGCTCCTTGGCAAGTGGTGGGGTGACCGGCCCAGTCTGCGGCGGGAGTTGACGCGGCGCACCCGGATTTTCGGGTGGCCACCGGGAGGCCTGAGGAAAGGGGCTTAAAAACGGGCGAACCGCATGCGTACGATGATCCTTCCGGCTCCCCCCTCATGGCCTGGAGTGATCGAGCGATGACGACGACGGCGAAGTTCGACCCCTGGTCGGCGGCGTTCGTGGCCCACCCGTACGACGCGTACGCCGAGTTGCGCGAGCACGCGCCGGTGACGTACTTCGAGCCGACCGGGCAGTGGCTCGTCTCGCGGCACGAGGACGTCAGCGCGCTCCTGCGCGACCGGCGGCTCGGCCGCACCTACACCCACCGCTTCAGCCACCAGGAGTTCGGCCGGCCCGAACCCGACCCGGCGCACGAGCCCTTCCACACCCTCAACGACTTCGGGCTGCTCGACCTGGAGGCCCCCGACCACACCCGGATCCGCCGGCTGGTCTCCAAGGCCTTCACCCCGCGCATGGTCGAGGGCCTGCGGCCGACCGTCCAGCGGCTCGCCGGGGAACTCGTCGACGGCCTGCTCGCGGCCGGCGGCGGCGACCTGATCGCCGCCGTCGCCGAGCCGCTGCCGGTCGCCGTGATCGCCGAGATGCTCGGCGTGCCGGAGGGCGACCGGCACCTGCTGCGGCCCTGGTCCGCCGACATCACCGGCATGTACGAGCTCAACCCGAGCGAGGAGGCCGCCCGCAAGGCCGTCACCGCGAGCACCGAGTTCTCCGACTACCTGCGCGCCCTCATCCGCGAACGCCGCACCGCCCCCGGCACCGACCTGATCAGCGCGCTGATCCAGGCCCAGGAGGGCTCCGACGCGCTCAGCGAGCAGGAGATGATCTCCACCTGCGTGCTGCTGCTCAACGCCGGCCACGAGGCGACCGTCAACACCACCGGCAACGGCTGGTGGGCGCTGTTCCGCAACCCCGGTGAACTCGCCCGGCTGCGCGGCGCGACCGACGCGCTCCTGCCCACCGCCATCGAGGAACTGATGCGCTGGGACACCCCGCTGCAGCTGTTCGAACGGTGGGTGCTGGAGGACATCGAGCTGCGCGGCGTCACCATCCCGCGCGGCTCCGAGGTCGCCCTCCTCTTCGGCTCCGCCAACCGCGACCCCGAGCGCTTCACCGATCCCGACCGCCTCGACCTCGGCCGCACCGACAACCCCCACATCACCTTCGGCGCCGGAATCCACTTCTGTCTCGGCGCCCCGCTCGCCAGACTGGAGCTCACCGAGTCCTACGGCGCCCTCCTGCGCCGCGCCCCCGGCCTGCGCCTGGCCCGCGAACCCGAGTGGAATCCGGGCTACGTGATCCGGGGCCTCAGGGAACTGGTGGTCGAGGTCTAGGCCGAGGTCGGGGCCAGGTCGGGGTCGGTTCGAGGAACGGGGGAGAGCTGTGGGCAAGGCGACGGGGTCACTGCTGGGGCTGGCGATCGGGGATGCGATCGGCCGGGTGACCGAGTTCAAGACGGTAGAGATGATTGCCGACGACCACCCGGACTGGCGGCAACTTCCGCTGCCCCCAAGGGCGCTGGTCACCGACGACACCCAGATGACCCTCGCCCTCGGCCGTGGTCTGCGCATTGCCCTGGAGCGCGGGCCGCTCACCCCGCTACGGCTGGAGCGGCCCGTTCGCGAGGAGTTCGTCGACTGGTGGCGCTCCCCGCAGAACAACCGTGCTCCCGGCATGACCTGCCTGCGAGCCTGCGAGCGGCTGAGCCGCCCCAAGTACCGCTGGCAGCAGGCGAGCGACGTCGGTTCCAAGGGCTGCGGCGCCAACATGCGGGTCGCTCCGGTCGGACTGATCCGCGAACTCGACGCCCGCCAGCTCGCGGGCGCCGCGCAGCTGCAGTCCGCGCTCACCCACGGGCACCCGACCGCACTCGCCGCCAGTGACCTCACCGCGTACGCCATCCGCAAGCTCGCCGAGGGCGTTCCGCCGGCCGGCCTGCCCGCGGTGCTGCGGGCGTACGCGCTGGCGAGCCGCGAGCGGTACGACGAGTTCTGGCTCGGCGACCTCTCCGCGCGCTGGTACGGTCGCTCGCCGCAGGACGTCATCGCCCGCGGCTGGGACGACTGCCTGGCCGTGCTCGACCAGTTGGACGCCGCGCTCGCCGCGCCCGACGTCGAAGCGGACCCGTGTCTGGCCACCGGTGAGGGCTGGGTCGCCGAGGAGGCCTTCGCCACCGGCCTGCTCTGCTTTCTGCTGCTGCCGGACGACCCGGTGTCCGCCGTCCGCCGGGCCGCCTACTCCAGCGGCGACTCGGACTCCCTGGCCTGTCTGACCGGCGCCTTCGCCGGGGCCCATCACGGGGAGTCGGTCTGGCCGCAGGAGTGGGTGGAGCGGATCGAGTACCGGGACGAGCTGCTCGCGCTCGGGGCGCTCTGGGACTGAGCTCCACAACCTGCGTTCCGGGCCCGGGGAACCGGGTTCGGGGGTGGTGCGTCGAAGGGCCATGACGAAGCGCAGCACCGCAGGGCATCGCCGTTCCCGCCGTCGGGTGGGGCTGCTTCTCGCCGCCGGGTTGGCGGCCGGCCCGGCGCTGGCCGGGTGCGGGAGTGCGGCGGGTGGGGGGCCCGTGGTGGTGCGGGCCTCGACGTCGGGGAGCCGGGCGGCGGTGGACCCGGGGCAGGTGGCGGCGGTGGCGGCCGGGACCAGTGCCTTCGGGCTGGACCTGCTGCACGCGCTGACCGCGACGCCGGACGGGGCGGGGCGCAACGTCGTGGTCTCGCCGGCCGGGCTGGCGAGCGTGCTCGGGATGCTGCTGCCGGGGGCGCGCGGCGCCACCGCCGAGGAGCTGGCCAAGGCCCTGCACACCGGGCTCGACCCGCGGCAGTACGCCCTTGCCGTCGGCGCGCCGGACAGCGGGAGCCGGGCCGGCGGCGACCAGGTCGTCCTGCGCCGTTCCGACGACCTGTGGACGCAGCAGGGCCTGGCCGTCGCCCCGGAGTACCTGGACACGCTCGCTGCCGCCTTCGACACCGGCGTGCACCCCGTCGACTTCGCCAGGGACCCGGCCGGCGCCCGCGGGAGCATCAACGCGGCGGTGGAGAAGGCCACCGAGGGGCGGATCAAGGAGCTCTTCGGCCCGCGGCAGATCACCGCCGACACCCGGCTGGCACTCACCGACGCGCTCTACCTGAAGGCGGCGTGGGCCTCCGGGTTCAAGCCCGCGAACACCTCCGAGCGCCCCTTCCACCGGCTGGACGGCTCCACCCCGGCGGTGAGCACGATGAGCCGCACCGGGACCCTCCGGTACGCCGAGGGCTCCGGCGGCATCGTCGGCGAACCCTGGCAGGCCGTCGAACTCCCTTACGCGGGAGGTGGGTTGGCGATGGATCTGATCGTCCCCGCGCAGGGCGGTTACGCGGCCTTCAGCAAGGGCCTGGACCAGGCCCAGCTCGACCGGATCCTCGGCGGGCTCGGCGAGCGGTCCGTCGACCTGACCCTGCCGCGGTTCCACTTCGACACGGCCAACGACCTCGTCCCCGTCCTGCGCTCACTCGGCGTCAAGGCGGCCTTCGACGCGCCCGACTTCACCGGCATCACCGCCAAGGAGCCGCTCGGCCTGGGCGCGGTGGTGCAGAAGGCCACCGTCGAGGTGAACGAGGACGGTACGGTCGCGGCGGCCGGCAGCGGCGCCGGGGTGGCGGCGATGGCGGCGCCGGCCGCGCCGGAGTCCGTCCAACTGCACATCGACCGGCCGTTCCTGTTCCTGATCCGCGACACCGCCGACGGGCGGCCGCTGTTCCTCGGCCAGGTCACCGACCCGCAGGCCTCCTGAGCCGACCCGCAGGCGCCCTGAGCCGACCCGCAGACGAAGAAGGCGAAGCGGACGAAGCAGGCGAAGCAGCCGGAGGAGGACCGGGCGTCACCAGGCCGGGTAGCGCCCGCCGAGCGCCGGGTGGGCCGGGTCGCGGCTGCCGAACAGCACCAGCAGGTCGTCCGCGACCCGCAGCAGTTCGGCCCGGCCCTCGACCGCCCCCGCCCACTCGGCGGGCAGCGCCGAGGCGCCGTACGCGGCGCCGACCAGGTTGCCGCAGACCGCGCCGGTGGAGTCGCTGTCCCCGGAGTGGTTCACCGACAGCAGCAGCGCGCTGCGCACCGGGTCGGGTTCGAGGGTGGTCGCCAGCAGCGAGTACACCGCGATGGCCAGGCACTCCTCGGCGATCCAGCCGAGGCCGACCCGCTCCACGGACTCCGCCGTCGGCTGCGACTCCTGGGCCACCCGGACGGCCCGGGCCAGCGCCTGCACCGTCTCCTTGGACCCCGGCAGCTCGCGGATCTGCTCCACGGTCTCGCCGACCGCCGCCCACGGCTCGGTCCCGTTGGCGAGCCGCTCGACCAGTGCCGCGAAGGCGCCTGCCGAGAGGTAGCCGGTCGGGTGCCCGTGGGTGAGCTGGGCGCACTGCACGGCCAGCCCGAAGGACAGCTCGACGCCCAGCCGGGCCAGCCCGAACGGCGCCGAGCGCATCACCGTGCCGCAGCCCTTGGACTCCGGGTTGATCGGCCCCGGCTGCCCGATCACGGACGGCGACTCGAACTCCGGGTGCTCGGCCACCCCGCTCATGCAGGCGTTGCCGGGCGCCCGCGACGCGTACAGGAAGGGCCTGGTCAGCAGCCAGCCGTCGTACGGGCGGGGCTGCGGCGTGGTGTCCGGCGAGCCCTGGCGCTGGGTCAGCAGCCAGCGCCGGTACGCGGCGTGGACGGCCTCCGGCACCGAGCCGCCGCCGCCCGTCCAGCCGCGGACGAACGCGCGGATCAGGCCCTCGGCGGTGAACAGGGTCATCTGGGTGTCGTCGGTGACTTCGACCGGCCCGGCGCCGGCCGGCAGCCCGGTCACGCCGTCCGGCCCGTACCGCTGCTGGATCTGGTGGAGCTGCTGGAACTCCACCGGCCAGCCCAGCGCATCGCCGACGGCCCCGCCGAGCAGCGCCCCGCGCACCCGGTCGCGGTATCCCGATTCGGCCGCCGACTCCGTCACGTCGATCCCCCTTGGTTCATGGCGGGATACGTTCTATCAGGTCTACCGGCGGATCTGCCCGGCGCGCCCGTGCAGCGCGGCGCGGTCGGCGGCGGCGCGCCCGGCCGCCCAGCCCACGCCGTCGCTCACCCGGACCCGCTGCGAGACCAGCTTGGGGAACAGCCGGCCGACCTCGTCGTCCACCGCCTCGGAGCGGGCGGCGAGCGCGGGCAGTAGCCGCTCGTCGGGCAGCAGCTGCTCCTCGGTGCCGTCCTCGCGCAGGTGCCGGCCGGCCGCGGCGGCGCTGGTCGCGCGTTCGGTGGCGGCGGTCAGCCGCTCGCGGATCCGCGCCGCGTACGCGACCAGGAAGGAGTGCCGGAACGCCTTGCTGCGCGAGTCCCGGCGGGAGCCGGCCTTGTTGAGCGCGTGGGTGGCCTGCACCAGCAGCGAGGTGTAGAGCAGCTCGACGCCGTCCAGGTCGCCGTCGAAGCCGACGACGGTGCAGAAGCCGAACTCCTTGGCCCACACCGCCCGGCACCGGTTGGCCGCCGCGACGGCGTCCAGCAGCATCGTCTTGGGGCTCTCGTACGGGTTGTCCACGCCGATCCGCAGCGCCGCCGGGGTGTTCCGGTCGTCGCCGGTGGCGGCCAGCAGCGCGTCGTCGATGCTGTGCTGGGCCATCAGCTGCTGGGCCTTGGTGGTGAGCGCCTCGGCCTCCTCCGGGTACTCGGTGGACTCGGCCTTGGCCAGCAGCGCCCGGATCCGGGCCAGCATCCGTGGCTCGCCGGTCAGCGGGCCCGTGGTGCGCTCGGTCTGCGGGCCCGTGGTGCGCTCGGCCTGCGGCCGCCGGCCGGGCGTGGGGCCGACCGGGGAGATCGGCGGCAGCCGGCCCCAGGTCCGCAGCAGCTCCAGGGCGGCGGTGGCGAGCGCGAAGCGGTCCAGCCGGTGCCGGTCGGCGAAGGCGCCGAGGTACTGCTCGTCGCCCGGCCACCAGACCTCGGCCTCCAGCTCGCGCAGCTGCTCGTGCCAGCGCCGGTCGAGGGCGGCCGCGGCGTGCCGACGGCCCTCGGCGGCGATCAGGTCCACCGCGAGGGCCAGGTGGACGGGCTTCAGCCCGCGCCGGACCACCCGGGCCAGGTCGGCCGGGCGCCACCCGGCGGACCAGCAGCGGCCGACGGCGGTTTCCGCGTACCCCAGCAGCGCCCGGCTGACCGCCGGCCACTGCCCGGCCGAGGCCGCGAGCAGCGACGCCCCGGTGTCCAGGGCGAGGTCCAGCGTTTCGTCCGGGGCCGTCAGCACCGATCGCACCGCCTGCTCCAGCAGTGGGCCGGCGCCCCCGTCCCCGTCCTGCTGCGCGCGCTTGCCCACGGTGTGTCCCTGCTCTCCTCGACGGTCCGGCCCTCCCGCCCATGATGCCGGAGCGCCCGGCCCCTCCGACGGGACCGGGCGCTCCGGGGTGACGCAGGCGACTCAGCGCTCGACGGCCTTGGCCAGGATCTCCGGGGCGCGCTCCAGCAGCCGCCCGGCCGCGAAACGGATGCCGAGGGCGGCGATCAGGGCGCCGTAGAGCGGGCCGACCACCAGGACCGGCCAGGTCGGGCCGGCGGAGAGCAGCGCCCAGCCGAGGTAGCCGCTCACCGGCAGGGAGAGCAACGCCACACCGAACAGCGAGCCGAACTGGTTGACCAGCACCAGGCCGCCCTGCCCGGGGGCGGCGTTGCGCATCGGGTTGCTGTCGGCCGGCATGGTGTACGGCGCGAGCACGCTGAGCGTCGCGCCGAGCGCGACGCCGCAGCCGAGCAGGGCGAGCGCGAGGCCGAGTGCGGACGGCAGGCCGGCCCAGTCGCCGGTGGCGGCGGCCAGCACGGGCCCGAGCACCAGCGTCACCGGGATGGCGTACGACAGCACCGCGTAGGCCCGGCCGCGCAGCTCGTCCCGGGCGTCGGCCGGGGTGAGCAGGGTGGCGGCGACCATCCAGAACGCCGAGCCGTCCATGCCGAACAGGTTGAGCATCTGCAGCCCGAGGAACATCCCGGTCATCGCCAGCAGGTAGACGCTCGACCAGCCCTGGACCATCGACAGCACGCAGATCACCAGCGTCATGCCGATGCTGGTGAACACCGCGGCCTTGGCCCGCGGCTCCCGCCAGGCGTACCGGAGGTGGCGCTGCATCACCGCGCCGGCCCGGCCCTCGGGCAGGAAGCTCCAGCCGCGCGAGCTCTGCACGCCGCGGGCCACCTCCAGGGTGGAGGAGTCGGCGGTGACCATCAGCTCCTGGAGGCTGCCGCGCCACCAGCGCAGCAGCAGGGCGAGCAGCGCCGCGGCCGCGGCGAGCTGGAACAGCGCCAGCCCGTACCGCCCCTCGCCGGCGGTGCGGGCCGCGTCCGCCGCGCCGACCGGCGGCAGCCAGCGCAGCACGGAGGCGATCGGCGCCAGCGGGCTGAGGTCGAGGTGGTCCCCGGGCCGGCCGAAGACGCTCTGCGAGCCGACGTTGGCGGCCTGCACGAGCAGGGCGAACAGCAGTCCGCCGAAGATCGCGAAGTCCTTGCCGCGCCGGCTGGAGAGCATCCGGGCGTTGCCGGCGGCGACCGCCCGGGAGAGCGTGACCAGGCAGAGCACGGCCAGCGGGACGCCGACCAGTGCGGCCGCGGCCGAGGCCCCGCCGTTGGCGCCGGACAGCGCCGCGCCGGTCACCAGCACCAGGCTGACCAGCGGGCCGGGCCCGATCAGCGCGGCCAGCAGCGAGCCGCGCAGCAGCGGGCCGGGCCGCAGCGGGAGCATGGTGAGCCGGGTCGGGTCGGCGCTCTCGTCGCTGGAGAAGAGGAACAGCGGCAGCGCCGCCCAGCCGAGGGTGAGCGCGCCGAGCAGCATCACCCCGGCGTCCCCGGAGCCGTCGAAGCGTCCGTTCATCATGGCGAGGGCGAAGGCGATGCCGGCCGCGAAGGCCAGGCCGAGGACGCCGCCGATGACGTACACGGCGGTCCGGCCGGGGCTGCGCCGCAGGCCGTTGCGCAGCAGCCGCAGCTTGAGTGCCACCAGGGCGCGGACCACCGTCCGCCCGTCGGGCACCGGGGTACGGGCGGCCGCGGGGGTGGTGCTCACTGCCCGCCCCCGAGCTGCGCGCCGGCCTGCCCGCCGCCGGCCGGAGCGTTTCCGGCCGCTCCGCCGCCGAGCCAGCCGAGCGCCTGGCCGTCGTCCTCGCGGACGCCGATCAGGCCGAGGAAGGCCTCGTGGAGGCTGCGCCCGCCGCGCACGGTGTCCAGCGGGCCGTGGGCGATCACCCGGCCGGCGTTGACCACGGCGACCCAGTCGCAGAGTTGTTCGACCAGTTCCATCACGTGGCTGGAGAAGACCACCGTGGATCCGGCCGCCGCGTACCGCTTGAGCACGCCGCGGATGGTCTGCGCGGAGACCGGGTCGACGCCCTCGAAGGGCTCGTCGAGGAACAGCACGTCGGGGTTGTGCAGCAGCGCGGCGGCCAGGCCGATCTTCTTGCGCATGCCGGTGGAGTAGTCGGCGACCAGCTTGTCGGCGTCGCGGGCGAGGTCCAGGACGGCCAGCAGTTCCTCGGCGCGGCGGTCCACCTCGGCGCCGGGCAGGCCGCGCAGCCGCCCGTTGTACTGCAGCAGTTCGCGGCCGCTGAGCCGCTCGAACATCCGCAGCCCCTCGGGCAGGATGCCGATCCGGGCCTTGACCGCGACCGGGTCGGCCCAGACGTCGCCGCCGTGGATGAGGACGGTGCCCTGGTCGGGCCGGAGCAGGCCGGTGGCCATGGACAGCGTGGTGGTCTTGCCGGCGCCGTTCGGGCCGACCAGGCCGATGAAGGAGCCGGCCGGCAGCTCCAGGCTGAGTCCGGCGACGGCGGCCTGGCCGCCGAAGTGCTTCCACAGCCCCTGGATGCTGACGGCGGAGGGGGGAACGGGTGCGGGGTGGTCGGACGGCGGCGGCGCTGACGCCTGCATGGCGGCCTTCTCTGTTCGCTGGCGGATGGGTGTCTCGGACTCAGCCTGTCATTGCGGAAACGGGCTGTCTCCCGAGTTGAGGATCCCCTGAGCGAGTGGGCCGAACGGGTGAGGCGCGCCGTCCGGACGGCGCGTTACGGCGGGTGCCGGGCTGGAATTGGCAACTACTCAGCTGCGCCGTTCGTCCTGCACTATGAGGGGCAGTGAGGGACAGCGAGGGGCGCGGGGCCGCGCCGGGTGCCGGGAGGTGCGGATGGCCGTTCAACCGTGGGGAGCCTCGGACCCCGGCGAGCCGGATCGCCACCCGGCCGGGGGCTGGCAGCCCCAGCCTGTCCCGCAGTCCGTCCCGCAGCCCGGGTTCCACGCGGGGATGCGCGCCGGGTACGCGGACCGGGACCGGACGATCGACGTGCTGAAGGCCGCGTTCGCCGAGGGCCGGCTCTCCGCCGAGGAGTACGAGCAGCGCCACGAGCAGGCCTCCGTCGCGCAGACCTACGGCCAGCTGGCCGGGCTGGTGTCCGACCTGCCCTCCGGCCCGATGCCGGCGCCGATGGCCTTCGCCGCCCCGCCCGTCCCGGCGACCTTCCTCCCGCCGCCTCCGCCGCCGGTTCGCTCCACCAACGGGCTGGCGGTCACCTCACTGGTCTTCGGCCTGACCGGCCTCTCGCTGCCCGCGGTGGTCGTCGGGCACGTCGCGAAGGCCCAGCTGAGCCGCCACGACCGGGCCGGCGACTGGGTTTCCACCCTCGGCCTGCTCTTCGGCTACGCGGGCTGCGCGCTCTGGACGCTGCTGCTCCTGGTGGTGCTGCAGGTGCCGGTCTGAGCGAGTCGCCCCGGGCGCATCCCGCCCCGGTGGCGGCGGTCGGTGGGCTGTGGTAGAGCGGGTGGAGGGCGGTCCGACACCGGGTGGTCGCGTCCGGGACACTCCTGGGACATCCGGCCGAAGGTCGCGACCTGCGGCGTTGCATTTGTTTTGACCGCGCCCGATGCGCTAGGTACGCTCTGACCTTGTGCCTGGGGTGTCCCCGGGTCCTTGTGCGTGCATGCACACCGGTCGCCGCGCCTAGCCGGAGCGCCTTCCAGCGCCCCGCGCGTTGAGCGCCGTCGCTGTACATCAGCTCATGGGATTCCGTGTCGGAATAAGCCCAACACACCCGACCGCGTGGGTCGACCACGGGGCCGTGTGCGGGGGATCACCGCAGGTTAGTTTTACCAAGCCTTGGCACACAGAAAACGGAGAAACGGTGCCTACGATCCAGCAGCTGGTCCGAAAGGGCCGGCAGGACAAGGTCGAGAAGAACAAGACTCCCGCGCTGAAGGGTTCCCCGCAGCGTCGTGGGGTCTGCACGCGTGTGTACACGACCACCCCGAAGAAGCCGAACTCGGCTCTCCGCAAGGTCGCCCGTGTGCGCCTCACCAGCGGGATCGAGGTCACCGCTTACATCCCGGGCGAGGGCCACAATCTGCAGGAGCACTCCATCGTGCTGGTGCGCGGTGGTCGTGTGAAGGACCTTCCTGGTGTCCGCTACAAGATCATCCGCGGTTCGCTTGACACCCAGGGTGTCAAGAACCGCAAGCAGGCTCGCAGCCGCTACGGCGCCAAGAAGGAGAAGTAAGAATGCCTCGTAAGGGCCCCGCCCCGAAGCGCCCGGTCATCATCGACCCGGTTTACGGCTCCCCGGTCGTCACCCAGCTGGTCAACAAGATCCTGCTGCACGGCAAGCGCTCCACCGCCGAGCGGATCGTCTACGGCGCCCTTGAGGGCGTCCGTGAGAAGACCGGCTCGGACCCGGTCGTGACGCTGAAGCGCGCGCTGGAGAACGTCAAGCCGGCCCTCGAGGTCAAGTCCCGCCGTGTCGGTGGCGCGACCTACCAGGTTCCGGTCGAGGTCCGTCCGGGCCGCGCCAGCACCCTGGCGCTGCGCTGGATGGTCGGTTACTCCCGCGCCCGTCGCGAGAAGACCATGACCGAGCGTCTGATGAACGAGATCCTCGACGCCAGCAACGGCCTGGGCGCTTCCGTGAAGCGTCGCGAGGACACCCACAAGATGGCCGAGTCCAACAAGGCCTTCGCGCACTACCGCTGGTAGTCCCTACCCCGTCACTAGACAGAGAGAGAACGAGCCACCATGGCTGCAACCTCCCTTGACCTCGCCAGGGTCCGCAACATCGGGATCATGGCGCACATCGACGCGGGCAAGACCACCACCACCGAGCGGATCCTGTTCTACACCGGCGTCTCGTACAAGATCGGTGAGGTCCACGATGGCGCTGCCACCATGGACTGGATGGAGCAGGAGCAGGAGCGCGGCATCACGATCACGTCGGCCGCGACGACCTGTCACTGGACGGTCGACGACGTCGACAACACCATCAACATCATCGACACCCCGGGTCACGTCGACTTCACCGTAGAGGTGGAGCGTTCGCTGCGCGTCCTCGACGGTGCCGTGACGGTGTTCGACGGTGTCGCCGGTGTCGAGCCCCAGTCCGAGACCGTGTGGCGGCAGGCTGACCGCTACGGCGTCCCGCGCATCTGCTTCATCAACAAGCTGGACCGCACGGGCGCGAACTTCTTCTTCTGCGTCAAGACCATCGTGGACCGCCTCGGCGCGACCCCGCTGGTCATGCAGCTCCCGATCGGTGCCGAGGCGGACTTCAAGGGCGTTGTCGACCTTGTCCGCATGAAGGCGCTGGTCTGGTCCGCCGAGGCCGCCAAGGGCGAGATGTACGACATCGTCGACATCCCGGCCGAGCTGCAGGAGCAGGCGAACGAGTACCGCGAGATGCTCCTGGACGAGGTGTCGAACGTCAGCGATGACGTGATGATGCTCGCCATGGAGGGCGAGGACGTCCCCGAGGAGCTGCTGTACGAGGCGATCCGCAAGGGCACCCTGGAGTCGGCCTTCACGCCGATCTTCTGCGGTACCGCGTTCAAGAACAAGGGCGTTCAGCCCCTGCTCGACGCGGTCGTCAAGTACCTCCCGTCGCCGCTGGACATCGAGTCGGTTGAGGGCACCAAGCCCAACGACCCGGAGACCAAGATCACCCGCAAGGCCTCGGACGACGAGCCCCTGGCCGCGCTGGCGTTCAAGATCATGTCCGACCCGCACCTGGGCAAGCTCACCTTCGTCCGGATCTACTCCGGCCGCCTGGAGTCCGGCACCTCGGTGCTGAACGCCGTGAAGGGCAAGAAGGAGCGCATCGGCAAGATCTACCGCATGCACGCGAACAAGCGTGAGGAGATCGAGTCGGTGGGCGCCGGCGACATCGTCGCCGTCATGGGCCTGAAGCAGACCACCACCGGTGAGACGCTGTCCGACGAGAAGAACCCGGTCATCCTGGAGTCCATGGACTTCCCGGCCCCGGTCATCCGCGTCGCGATCGAGCCCAAGTCCAAGGGTGACCAGGAGAAGCTGGGTGTTGCCATCCAGCGTCTCGCCGAGGAGGACCCGTCCTTCCAGGTCAACACGGACGAGGAGACCGGCCAGACCATCATCGCGGGTATGGGCGAGCTGCACCTTGAGGTGCTGGTCGACCGTATGAAGCGTGAGTTCAAGGTCGAGGCCAACGTCGGCAAGCCGCAGGTCGCGTACCGCGAGACGATCCGTCAGGCCGTCGAGCGCATCGACTACACCCACAAGAAGCAGACCGGTGGTTCCGGTCAGTTCGCCAAGGTGCAGATCGCGATCGAGCCGCTCGAGCAGGCCGAGGGCTACGAGTTCGTCAACCAGGTCACCGGTGGCCGCGTGCCGCGGGAGTACATCCCGTCGGTCGACGCCGGTTGCCAGGAGGCCATGGAGTTCGGCATCCTCGCCGGCTACCCGCTGCAGGGTGTCCGCGTGAAGCTGCTCGACGGCCAGGCGCACGACGTCGACTCGTCCGAGCTCGCGTTCAAGATCGCCGGTTCGATGGCGTTCAAGGAAGGCGCGCGGAAGGCCAAGCCGGTCCTCCTCGAGCCGATGATGGCCGTCGAGGTCACCACGCCCGAGGACTACATGGGCGACGTGATCGGTGACATCAACTCTCGCCGTGGCCAGATCCGGTCCATGGACGAGCGTCACGGTGCTCGCGTCGTCACGGCGCTGGTGCCGCTCTCCGAGATGTTCGGCTACGTCGGTGATCTGCGCAGCAAGACCTCTGGTCGCGCGAGCTACTCGATGCAGTTCGACTCGTACGCCGAGGTTCCGAAGGCCGTGGCGGAGGAGATCATCGCCAAGGCCAAGGGCGAGTAAGGACCGGCTCCAGCCGGCTCCCTACGAGGCCGCGGCCGTCCCGATATTTCGGGACGATTGTGAACCCTTAGGCTATTAGGAGGCGTCCCGGGAGAATCCGACCGGATTCTCCCGGGGGGCCTCCGGCCCCCACCCCGCGGGACGGTGCGAGGTGCTTCCGGCACCTCGGGCCCAAACCCGATCAAAGACCAACTGACGTCAGCACGGCGTACAGAACTGTCCTCAGGAGGACTGCAGTGGCGAAGGCGAAGTTCGAGCGGACGAAGCCCCACGTCAACATCGGCACCATTGGTCACATTGACCACGGTAAGACGACCCTTACCGCGGCCATCACCAAGGTGCTGCACGACGCTCACCCGGATATCAACCCCTTCACGCCGTTCGACCAGATCGACAAGGCGCCGGAGGAGCGGCAGCGCGGTATCACCATCTCGATCGCGCACGTCGAGTACCAGACCGAGGCGCGTCACTACGCCCACGTCGACTGCCCGGGTCACGCGGACTACATCAAGAACATGATCACCGGTGCGGCCCAGATGGACGGTGCGATCCTCGTCGTCGCCGCCACCGACGGCCCGATGCCGCAGACCAAGGAGCACGTCCTCCTGGCCCGCCAGGTCGGCGTCCCCTACATCGTCGTCGCCCTGAACAAGGCCGACATGGTGGACGACGAGGAGATCCTGGAGCTCGTCGAGCTCGAGGTCCGCGAGCTCCTCTCGGAGTACGAGTTCCCGGGCGACGACCTGCCGGTCGTCCGCGTCTCCGCGCTGAAGGCGCTGGAGGGCGACAAGGAGTGGGGCGAGAAGCTCCTCGGCCTCATGGCCGCCGTGGACGAGGCCATCCCGACCCCGGCCCGCGCCGTGGACCAGCCGTTCCTGATGCCGATCGAGGACGTCTTCACGATCACCGGTCGTGGCACCGTCGTCACCGGTCGTATCGAGCGTGGCATCCTCAAGGTCAACGAGACTGTCGACATCATCGGCATCAAGGAGACCAAGACCACCACCACGGTCACCGGCATCGAGATGTTCCGCAAGCTGCTCGACGAGGGCCAGGCCGGCGAGAACGTCGGTCTGCTCCTCCGTGGCATCAAGCGCGAGGACGTCGAGCGCGGCCAGGTCATCATCAAGCCGGGTTCGGTCACGCCGCACACCGACTTCGAGGCCCAGTCCTACATCCTGTCGAAGGACGAGGGTGGCCGCCACACCCCGTTCTTCAACAACTACCGCCCGCAGTTCTACTTCCGTACCACGGACGTGACCGGCGTCGTGACCCTCCCCGAGGGCACCGAGATGGTCATGCCGGGCGACAACACCGCCATGACGGTCGCGCTGATCCAGCCGATCGCCATGGAGGAGGGCCTGAAGTTCGCCATCCGTGAGGGTGGCCGCACCGTGGGCGCCGGCCAGGTCACCAAGATCATCAAGTAATTGATGTTCTGACCTGTCTGTCCCGCACAGGCGAACCGAAGGGCTCCGCACACCCAGGTGTGCGGAGCCCTTCGGCCTTCATCAGGCCTTCACCCGCTCTCACGGGCTGCTCATGGCCGGCTGTTATTGTCGGGCGACCGTCCAGGCCGCCGTCGCGGAAAGTGGGATCCAACGCATGCCAACGGCACCACTGTTGTCGGTCGTGATGCCGATCTACAACGAGCAGGAGGCGCTCCCGCTGACCGTGGAGCGGCTGCGGCCGATCCTGGACGGGCTCGGGGTCGACTACGAGGTCGTGGGCGTCGACGACGGCAGTACGGACGCCACCCCCGTCGTCCTGCAGAAGGTCCGGCAGGACTGGCCGGAGTTCCGCATCGTCCGCTTCGCCCGCAACTCGGGACACCAGGCCGCGCTCACCGCCGGCATCCACCGGGCGCGCGGCGACTACGTGGTGAGCATCGACGCCGACCTCCAGGACCCGCCGGAGAAGATCCCGGAGATGCTCGACCTGGCCCGCGAGCAGGGCTTCGACGTGGTCTACGGCGTGCGCGGGGACCGCGCCACCGACACCGCCTTCAAGCGCCGGACGGCCGGCGCCTACTACTGGCTGATGCGCAAGCTGGTCGGCAAGCGGATGCCCAACCAGGCCGGCGACTTCCGCCTGCTCAGCCGCGCGGCCGTGGAGGCCCTCAAGCAGCTGCCCGAGCACCAGCCGGTCTACCGGCTGCTGGTGCCGTGGCTCGGCTTCCCCAGCGGCGAGGTGGTGTACGTCCGGGAGGAGCGGGTGGCCGGCGGCACCCACTACCCGCTGTCCAAGATGGTCCGGCTCGCACTGGACAGCGTGACCAACTTCTCCGCCGCCCCGCTGCGGCTGGCCACCTGGCTGGGCCTGGTGAGCTTCGTGGTCTGCCTGGCCCTCGCGGTCTACACCACTCTCTCGTACGCGCTCGGTGCGACCGTGCCCGGCTGGTCCTCGCTGTTCATCGGCATGCTCTTCATCGGCGCCGTGCAGCTGATCTGCGTCGGACTGCTGGGGGAGTACGTCGGCCGGATCTACTCGGCGGTGCAGGCCCGCCCGACCTACTTCGTCGGCTACGACTCGGCCGACGACGAACTGGCGCACGGCGACGCGGCGCACGGCGACGCGCGGGGCCCGGGCCGGTGACCGTCACCGAGGAACCGGCCGAGCCCGCCGAGCCGGCCCCGTCGACCCGCCGCCAGCTGCCGTCCTTCCTGGTCATCGGCGTGCTCAGCACCGTCTTCTACCTGGCGCTGTTCGTCGCCGCGCGGTGGTTCACCGACCCGCAGGCGGCGAACCTGATCGCGCTGGCCGTCAGCGCGGTGGCCAACACCGCGGCCAACCGCCGCTTCACCTTCGGGGTCACCGGCTCGCAGGGCATGGTCCGGCACCAGCTGCAGGGCGCGGTGGCCTTCCTGATCGGGCTCGGCCTCAGCGCGGGCG
The DNA here is from genome assembly GCF_040687675.1 of Kitasatospora sp. NPDC056731. Lineage (NCBI taxonomy): Bacteria > Bacillati > Actinomycetota > Actinomycetes > Kitasatosporales > Streptomycetaceae > Kitasatospora > Kitasatospora sp. NPDC056731. Next base: position 202,670 of record NZ_JBFBNR010000006.1, on the reverse strand, counting down.
TGCTCGCCCTGCTGGACCAGGTGGCGCCGAACGCCTCCCGGCCGGTCGAGGTCGCCGGGCTGGTCGTCGCCAACGGGCTCGCCACGGTGGCCCGGTTCGTGCTGCTGAAGATCTGGGTCTTCCGGGGCTGAACCGGCGCTGAACGGCGCCCGTTACCGGCCGTTCGCGGACCGTCCACCCGGCCCCCTCAGCCCGTCGTGCCGACGGGCCCCTCGGTATGCTGTGGCTCGTAGCCTGCCCGCTGACGGTAGTGGAAGTCCGCACCCGGCCGGGGAGACGGGCGGCAGGGACTTGACCGAAGGGGCACGGCACCGTGTCGACCGTACATTCCTCGCCTGAGCGCGAGCTTCAACGACCGACCGCACCGCCGGGGCCGCCGCCCGCGCCGATCACCGGTGGACGGTCCAGGCGCAACCCGCTCGTCCTGGCCGGGGGGCTGGCCCTGTCCTGGCTGGTGCCGACCGGGCTGGTCGCGCTGGACCTGGGCGTCCTGCTGCTGCCGCTGCTGCTGTTCTCCATAGCCGCCGTGCTCCGGGTCGGTGGTGTGCTGCTCGACCGGCTGTTCGTCGCCGGGCTGGTGCTCGCCGGTTCGGTGCTGACGTTCGGCCTGCTCTTCTCGCTCTGGCCGTGGGGCCTCTCGCCCGTCGCCACCACCGGCCTGATGTTCAGCGTGGTGACGGTTGCCGCCTGGGCCGCCCGCCGCGGCCCGCGCCTGCCGTTGCGCTTCCGCTGGTCCGACCTGCTGGTCCTGGGCACCGGCTACGGCGTCTGGCACTACCTGTTCCACCCGATCGCGGGAACGTCGGCGGCCGAGCGGGTCGCCTACTTCGCCACGTCGGAGGACCGGCTCGCGCACTTCTCCTTCTTCTCCGGCATCCAGAACGTCGGCGGCTTCAACTTCCTCCACCAGGAGGCGGCCCGGTCCTACCTGATACCGCCGTCCGAGGTGACGTACCCGCAGGGCTCCCACTTCCTGCTGGCCTGGACGGACACCCTCGTCCACTCCGCCGCCGACTCCGGCGACATGCTCTACACCATGAACCGGTACTTCCTGTACCTGCTGGTGGGGTACGCGCTGTTCTGCGCCGCACTGGTCTGGGCGGCCCGGTGGATCGGCGGGCCGCGGCTGCGCGGCTGGCGCTGCGCGGCGGTGTGCGCGACCGTCGGCGCGATCATGTTCGCGAGCAACTACATGGACCTGATGGTCCACGGCTTCGACTCGACCTTCATCGGGCTGCTGCTGATAGCACTCGCGCTGGCCGTGATGATCCGGCCGGCGATGGGCACCACCGAGTTCGTGCTGGCCGCGTCGGCCGGGCTGATCACCGTCACCTACGCGTACAACATCTACGGCGCCTTCGTCGGCGTGGCACTGCTGGGCGCGCTGGTGGCGCACCGGCGCAAGTTCGCCGGGCGCTGGTGGTGGACCGCCGGCGCGCTGGCGTGCGCGCTGGGCGTGGCCGCGCTGCCGAGCGTCCTGTCCATACTGGGCAACCTCGACGTGGCCGGTGCCTCGAACATGAACGGCCCGAGCGTCGGGGCCGACCGCTCCATACTCATCGGCGGCGGGCTGCTCGGCCTGCTGGCCGCGGTCATGCCGCGCAACCGCCGGACCGCCGTCGGCCAGGCGCACCTCGCGGTCCTGCTCGGCACCGGCGGGCTGCTCAGCGCCTTCGCCGCCTACCAGCTGCACACCATCGGCAAGTACTCGTACTACTTCCACAAGATGACGGCCGTGGGGGTCGTGGTCAGCCTGATATCCCTCGGCGCCGTCGGGGTCATGCTGCAGAGCCCGTACCGGGGGACGGGCCGCACGCTGCCGAGCCGCCTCGGCGAGCTGGCGATATCCGGCCTCGCCGTCGCCGCCGCGCTCAGCCTCTTCGCCAACGTGCAGTGGGGCTTCCTGACCACCAAGGACAACCCGTCCGCCTGGTCCGGCAACCCGCTGGTGGCCTGGGGACGCGGCGAGTTCAAGGGGGACATGGGCCCCAAGGGCGCGCAGGCGCTCGACATATCGAGCAAGGGCCCGGTGATCGCGCTCTTCGCCAACGACGACTACAAGAACCTCAAGGCCACCTGGCTCGCCTCGCTGCTGAACCGGCGCGGGGGCGACATGACGGCGCTGTACGACATCCACTGGGTGTCCATCGGCGGCCCCCAGGTGAAGGAGGAGGACTACCAGAAGTCTCTGGGCCGCCTCAAGGGAGCCATCGACAAGCTCCCGGCCGCGCCCGTCCCGCCGACCGTCCTGACCGCCGACCGCTCCGTGGGCGACCGGATCAAGCGGGACCTGGCGGCGCAGGGTGTCACGGTGACGGTGCTGAGCGATCCTCAGAACCTGTGGACGGAGCCGTGGTCCCGTACCTTCCCGGGGGTCTGAGGGTGGGGCCCACCGTCATCGGACGTTCACGGCTACCCGCTACTATTCACAGCAATCGCACGGCCGGGCCGGCCTCGTGCGGAGATGTGTGGCAAGGTCGGCCGGTTAATTCGGTGATCATGTGATGAAGAACCCGATCGCCAAGCTGCTCGGGGTGCTACCCCCGGGGGCCCGGCTCGTGGTCGGTGGGACGGTCGTGCTCGGCGCCTCGGCGTACGTCTACATGGCGCTCGTGGGCTACAGCCTGGGCACGGCCGGCGCAGCCAGGGTGACGATGCTCTGGACGATCGTGATGTCCGTCGGGTGGGGCCTGTTCCAGCCCGTCGAACTGGAGCTGACGAGGCTGGTCGCCGCCCGCAAGGTGTCCGGGGCGGGGGCACTGCCCGCGGTACGGCGGATGCTGCTGCTCGCCCTGGCGATCCTGGTCGCGGCCTGCGCCGTGCTGGCGGCCGCCGCCGGCCCGATCGCCGACCAGCTGTTCGGCGGCGACCGGACCCTCGTGGTGGCCCTCGCCGGCGGCATGGCGGGCCTCGCGGTGAGCTCGGTCTCCCGCGGTGCGCTGGCCGGCCTCGGGCTGTTCGGCCCCTACGGCACCCAGCTGGCCGTCGACGGTGCCCTGCGCATCGGGCTGGCCGCGCTGACCGCCGTCCTCGGGCTGCACTCGGCGCTGGCCTTCGGCCTGATCCTGGTGGTCGCCCCGGTCGCCGCCTCGCTGATCGGCCTGCGGGGCATCCTCGCCGACCGCGCCCCCGGGCCGGAGGTGTCCTGGCGCCAGCTCACCAGCGGGCTCGGCCTGCTGATCGGCTCCGTGATGCTCAGCCAGCTGGTGGTGAACGCGACCGTCGTCTGCGTGCGCCTGCTCGCGCCGAAGCACTCCGAGGCGTCCGACGCCCTGGTCTTCGCCCTCGGCCAGGCCGTGGTGATGGCCCGCGTGCCGCTCTTCGCCTACAGCGCCCTCCAGGCCTCCATGGTCTCCGCGCTCTCGGGTGCCACCGCGGCCGGCGACCACGCCGAGTTCCGCAAGGTGCTGACCCGCACCACGGCGATCGTCGCCGCCATGTGCATCGGCGGTGGGCTGCCGGTCATCGCGCTCGGCGCCTGGCTCAACCCGCTGCTCTTCAACGCCAAGGACCTGCTCAACCCGCTGGACTTCACCTGGCTCGTCCTCGGCACGCTCTGCTACGTCCTCGCGACGGTCTTCGGCCAGGCGCTGATGTCGAGCGCCCAGCACCGCCGACAGCTGGTGGGCTGGACAGCCGGTTCCGTAGCATTGGTTGCGGTCGCCCTCTCCCCGGGCGACGTCGGTCTCCGTGCCGAGCTCGCGTACCTGGCCGGCGCGCTGATCAGCGCCGTCCTGATGCTGTGGGCGCTGTACCGCGCGTTCCCCTCCCGCCCCGCCGCCTCCGGGCACTCCGGGCTGGACAGCAGGAGCGCGGCCGAGCCGCTGCGGACCTCGTGACGGTGGGGGACCGGACTGTGATTGGCCGACGACGCCCGTGATCACCACCGACAGACAGACCGAGGCACGCGACGCCGTGCCGTTCGCCAAGCATGGAGCCCCTGTGTCCGACTATGACAACGTCTGGCTGGTGATCCCGGCCTACAACGAAGGCCAGGTGATCGCCGAGGTCGTGGAGGGGGCACGCAAGACCTTCCCCAACATCGTGGTGATCGACGACGGCTGCACCGACGACACGGCGAAGCACGTCATGACGACCGGCGCCCACCTGGTGCGGCACCCGGTCAACCTGGGCCAGGGCGCAGCGCTGCAGACCGGCCTGAAGTACGCGCTGGAGCAGGAGGGCGCCGAGTACTTCGCCACCTTCGACGCGGACGGCCAGCACCAGACCGCCGACGTGGAGAAGATGGTGGCGCTGCTGCGCCAGGACGAGGCCGACATCGTGCTCGGCTCCCGCTTCATCGAGCAGACCGGCCAGGTGCCGTGGATCAAGCGGGTCGTGCTCCGCACCGCCGCCGCGGTCAGCCCGACCGCCCGCAAGCTCAAGCTCACCGACGCGCACAACGGTCTGCGCGTGATGAACCGGGAGGCGGCCAGCCGCATCCGGATCACCATGAACGGCATGGCCCACGCTTCGGAGATCGTCTCCTTCCTCGCCGGCTCGGACCTCCGGGTGGCAGAGGTGCCGGTGGACATCCTCTACACCGACTACTCGCGCGCCAAGGGCCAGTCCCTGATCAACGGCGTGAACATCCTCTTCGACATCTCGCTGCGGGAGCGTAACCGCCGATGAATCACCTCTGGATCCAGCTGATCCTCGTCCTGGCCGCCGTGGGCATGGCCCTTCTGTTCGTCCGGCGCTGGGACGCCGCGAACACCCGGGCGTGGAAGCGCATCGCCTTCTCGCTCTTCGTCGTCGCCAACGTCATCGCGATCCTGTGGCCGGCCGGCGTGACCAAGCTGGCCACCGCGCTGGGCGTCGGCCGTGGCACGGACCTGGTGCTCTACCTGATGGTCATCGCCATGGGCTTCCTGACGCTCAACACCTACCTGCGCTTCCGGTCGCTGGAGAAGAAGCTCACCGACCTGGCCCGTACGGTCGCCATCACCGAGGGCGTCCGTCACAACAACGACCGCCTCGACGCTCCGGTCGGCTCCGACCACTGATCGCGCTCCACGCGACAGGGCACGAGGCCTGAGGGCCGGCACCCCCGACGGGGTGCCGGCCCTCAGCCGTGCGTGCGGGTGAGCGCGCCGCCGGAGAGGTCGGCGAACGATCCCGTCGACCGTCGGCCACCGAGCCGAACGGTGACGCCCGTTCATCCGTTGTGGAAGAAGGGGGCGCCAATAGGTGCCGCCTTTTTGGGCTCCGGAAAATCCGGACATTACCGAGTTCATTCATCCCCCGGCCGCCCGGTGGACGTATTTCCTTGTGCCAGAATTTCCGATTGGCGGCCTCTGCGCACCCGGTTTCCGCCCCCCGGCACCGGTGTGGGCCGACCGGCTGACGCACGGGCCCGGCAAAGCTGGTTGACTTGGGGCGCCCGCTGGCCGCGGCCGGGCGGCACCGAAGCGTGATCCAGGACCAGGAGGTGCGGCGCCGTCATGAGCGTCGATTTCGTCATCCCGTACTACGGCGATCCGGAGTACCTGTTCGCCACCATCGACAGCATCCGGGCCCAGCACCAGCAGGACTGGCGGCTGACCATCGTGGACGACCAGTACCCGGGCTTCCGGGCGCCCCAGTACATCGAGAGCCTGAACGACGAGCGGATCCGGTACATCCGCAACGCGGAGCGGCTGGGGCCCAACGGCAACACCTACAAGGCCTCCACCCTGGCCGAGCGCGAGTTCGTCTCGATGATGGGCGCCGACGACCTGCTGGAGCCCGACTACCTGGACGTCGTCCTGGAGCGCCTGCGGGCCGACCCGAACGCGATCGCCGTCCAGCCGGGCGTGCGGGTGATGGACAGCGACGGGACCCTGGTGCCCTCGCTCGGCATCGGCGACAAGGTCAAGCGCCGGATCAGCGCACCGGCCCGCAAGGCCGGGGTGATCAGCGGCGAGGCCGCGGTGAAGAGCCTGCTGTCCGGCAACTGGCTGTACACGCCGTCGCTCACCTACCGCCAGTCCGCGCTGTCGAAGATCCCGTACCGCCCGGACATCGACGCCATCCACGACCTGGCGTTCATGGTCGACATGCTGATGGAGGGCGGCAACCTGCTGGTCGACGAGCGCGAGGTGTTCCGCTACCGGCGCCACCAGGCCAGCGACTCCTCGAACCGGGTCAAGGACGGCAAGCGCTTCGACGAGGAGCTGCGGTACTACTCGCTGATCTCCAAGGAACTGCGCGCCAAGGGCTGGACCAACGCTGCGCGCTCGGCCGACCTTCACCTCTCGTCCCGCCTGCACGCCCTGATGGTCGCCGCCGGCCGGCTCGGCGCGGGTGACTTCTCCCACGCCGGCGCCATGGTCGGCCGCGCGGTCCGCAGCAGCTGACCCGAGCGGGTCCGAGGGCGGTGCCGGCAGCCGGCCGGACGCCCCCGGGTCACGGCGCCCCCGAGGCGCCCGGCCGAATTCGACGGGGTGGGAGTAAGCGCTTCGGTCGGCCGCTGGGCTCTGGGTGGGTGAGGGGGTGCTCATGGGGAGCACCGACGACCGACCGGGCGGACCTTGCTGAACCACCACGCCCCAGCCCCGATACGGCCGGAACGGGGTTCTTGCCCGAGGCCTCGGCTTCTGGTAAGCGCCCTATGATGGCCGCTGATCGCCGGTCCACTGCGCCATTCTTCGCCACTCATCGGACGTGGCCACTGCACGGAAGTGACTGACATGACTGATCTGGCCACCAGCCCGGTCGGCGGCTCCCGCAAGGAGTCGCTCGAACCGGAGGGCGCGATCGCGCCCCGCCCCGGACGGCTCGACGGCCTGCTGGAGCGCCCCTGGGCGGTCCGCTCGGCCGAGGCCCTGGTCTCGATCGTGGCGGCGTTCGGCTTCGCGCTGCTCTGCACCCGCATCGACGTCAACCCGCTGAACCGGGTGGGCCAGGTCAGCGGTCTGGCCATGCTCCAGAAGTACGCCGCCATCGTGGGCCTGCCCATCCTGGCGGTGCTGCTGTACGCCGCCTACCGGGGCAGCCTGGCCCGGTACCAGCTGGCCCAGCGGCTGGTCTGCGCGGCCGTCGCGGGACTGGCCACCGGCGCGGTCGCGGGCGGGATCGCGGTGGCGCTGAACGGCACCCAGTGGGGCCTCGGCGGTCAGGAGGGCGACCCGGGCAACCTCATGGGCATGGCCAACGACATGCTGCGCGGCAAGGGCCTGCCCGGCGTCTACCCGCCCGGCTTCCCGGCGCTGCTGGCGGTCTGGTCGAAGCTGTTCTACGGCGGCGTCGGCGGCGTCGGCTACGCCATGAAGGACGTCCAGCTGATCTGCAGCGCACTGGTCGGCCCGATGGCGTACCTCTCCTGGCGGCTGATGCTGCGGCCGGTCTGGGCGCTGCTGATCGCCGTCCCGTCGGCGATCCTCTTCCTCGACCCGATCCGGCCGTACAGCCACGTCACGATGCTGGTCATGGTGCCGATGCTGGCCGCCGCCCTGCGGGAGCTCCGCCGGTCGCACGAGCTGTCGACCCGGTCCACGGTGCTGCGCGGCCTCGGCTTCGGCGTCTCGTTCGGCCTGATGTTCCTCTGGTACTCGGGCTGGTTCGTCTGGGCCGCGCCCGGCGTCCTCGTCCTGACGCTGTTCGTCATCCCGTGGCGCCAGGGCGCCGCCCGGATCAAGCGGGTGCTGCTGTTCCTCGGCGTGACGCTGGTGAGCGCCGGCGTGGTCGGCTCGCCGCTGCTGTACGAGCTGGTGCGGCTGGGTGCCCAGGCCAAGGACCGGTACGCGTACCTCTCGGTGTACATCGACCCGGCGTACATCATGGGCTGGGCCTCGGACCGCAACGGCGACCTGAACTACCACGACTTCCCGTGGCACGGTGAGCTCGCCGGGCAGAGCGCCTACACCCTGCTGCTGCTCGCCGGGGTCGCGCTGGCGCTGGGCCTCGGGCTGCGCAGCATCACCGTCCGGACCGTGACGGCCACCCTGATCAGCGCCTGGCTGCTGCGCTTCTGGTTCGCCTCCCAGATGGCCCAGACCAAGTCCATCCAGCTGTACCCGCGGACGACCTGGATCATCCTGTACGCGTTGATGATCCTCGCGGTGCTCGGCCTGATGTTCCTCGTCCAGCGGGGCGCCGGCTGGCTGCGCACGGTGCAGCGGGTCGGCACCGACGGGCGGCCGGCGCCGCTCACCCTGCGGCCCGCGGTCACCGGCCGGCTGGTCGCCGGCGCGGTCTGCGCGGTGGCGCTGTTCGCCACCATGGCCGCCTCCTGGTCGGCGGACCGCTACATGCCGACCACCAAGCCCGAGTACGTGCCGGTCGCCGGGGCCAAGGGCATCGACATGGGCGCGGACGCCTGGCGCGCCCACATCCTGGTGAACCGCAACGGCAAGTGCCCGAAGTACGACCCGGCCGGGCCGACCGACTGCGCGCCGGTGAACAAGGAGCTCAAGGAGTACAACAACGAGCCCGACAAGGGTCAGCTGTGGTGCGCCAACGTGACCGGCGACGAGTGGGCGCTGACCTGCGGGAGCAAGCGACCCTGGTGACGCGGGTCCGCGGTGGTGCGTGCCGCGGCTGAGGACGGTCACCCGATCGGGGCCGGTGAGGGCGACCTCACCGGCCCCGATTGGCATCCGGGCTGCTCCATGTGGCAGTATGTCCAAGTTGCTCGGTTGAGTTGCCGATGCTGTGCGCCTCCCGCCGGGAGGACTGGAAGCGAGTCCCAGGTACTCGTCGTTCCCGTGATGGCCGTTAAGCGTGAAGTCGACGCCACGGCAGCTGCGGGGCGAAAGTACGGGAATCTTCCGGGAAGTGCATGCGGGGCCTCGGCCCGGCCCCCCCACCCCGAAAGTTTGAAACCGACGAGCTTTTCGCCGGTTTTTTGCAAGCGCGAGCGCGACACGCCCGAGCGCGGGGGTCGGAGGGTGGTCGTGCAGTGACTAAGGACAAAGGACTACTGAGTAGCCATGGCGGGACAGAAGATCCGCATCCGGCTCAAGGCCTACGACCACGAGGTCATCGATTCCTCGGCGAAGAAGATCGTCGAGACGGTGATCCGAACTGGTGCGCAGGTCGCAGGCCCGGTGCCGCTGCCCACTGAGAAGAACGTGTACTGCGTCATCCGCTCGCCGCACAAGTACAAGGACTCGCGCGAGCACTTCGAGATGCGTACTCACAAGCGTCTGATCGACATCCTCGACCCCACGCCGAAGACGGTTGACTCGCTCATGCGTCTCGACCTGCCGGCTGGCGTCGACATCGAGATCAAGCTCTGAGAGGCGCACCGAAGATGGCTAAGCAGATTAAGGGCATCCTGGGCGAGAAGCTCGGCATGACCCAGGTCTGGGACGAGAACAACCGGATCGTTCCGGTGACCGTCGTCAAGGCTGGGCCCAATGTCGTGACCCAGGTCCACACCGCTGACAGTCCGGCCGGCTACGACGCCGTCCAGATCGGCTTCGGCGAGATCGACCCCCGCAAGGTGAACAAGCCCCTCGCGGGCCACTTCGCCAAGGCCGGTGTCACCCCGCGCCGCCACCTGGTCGAGCTCCGTACCTCGGACGCGTCCGAGTACACCCTCGGCCAGGAGATCACCGCGGAGCTGTTCGAGGCGGGTGTCAAGGTCGACGTGACCGGCACCTCCAAGGGCAAGGGCTTCGCCGGTGTCATGAAGCGCCACAACTTCCGGGGCCTCGGCGCCGGTCACGGTGTGCAGCGCAAGCACCGCTCGCCCGGCTCGATCGGTGGCTGCGCCACCCCGGGTCGCGTGTTCAAGGGCATGAGGATGGCCGGCCGGATGGGCCACGAGCGCGTGACCACCCAGAACCTGACCGTCCATGCCGTTGACGCGGAGAAGGGGCTGCTCCTGATCAAGGGCGCAATCCCGGGTCCGAACGGCGGCCTCGTCCTCGTCCGCACCGCGGCGAAGGGGCTGTGAGGATATGAGCACCATTGACATCCTGTCGCCCTCGGGCGACAAGACCGGCAGCCTCGAGCTGCCGGCCGAGATCTTCGACGCGAAGGTCAGCGTTCCGCTGATGCACCAGGTCGTCGTGGCGCAGCTCGCTGCGGCCCGTCAGGGCACCCACAAGACCAAGACTCGTGCCGAGGTCCGCGGTGGCGGCCGTAAGCCGTACCGCCAGAAGGGCACCGGCCGCGCCCGTCAGGGCTCGACCCGCGCCCCGCAGTTCGCCGGCGGTGGCGTCGTGCACGGTCCCGTGCCGCGCGACTACTCGCAGCGGACCCCGAAGAAGATGATCGCCGCCGCCCTGCGCGGTGCGCTCACCGACCGGGCCCGCCACAACCGCATCCACGTCGTCACCGACGTGATCGCGGCCGAGGCGCCGTCGACCAAGGCCGCCAAGGGTCTGTTCGGCAAGATCACCGAGCGCAAGAACATCCTCCTCGTCGTCGAGCGTGCCGACGAGCTGGGTCTGAAGAGCGCCCGCAACCTGCCGCACGTGCACATCCTGGACGCCGGTCAGCTGAACACCTACGACGTGCTCGTCTCCGACGATGTGGTCTTCACCCAGGCCGCCTTCGAGCGTTTCGTGGCGGGTCCCGCCGCGTCCGCCAAGGCCGTGGCTGCTGAGGGCGAGCTCGAAGGGAGCGCCGCCTGATGGCTGCAGAGATCACGAGCAAGACGTTCACGGACCCCCGTGACGTCCTGGTGAAGCCGGTCATCTCGGAGAAGAGCTACTCGCTCCTCGACGAGAACAAGTACACGTTCGTCGTGTCGCCCGGTGCCAACAAGACCCAGATCAAGCAGGCCGTCGAGGCGGTCTTCTCGGTCAAGGTCGAGTCCGTCAACACGCTCAACCGTCAGGGCAAGCGCAAGCGCTCCAAGACGGGCTTTGGCAAGCGCAAGGACACCAAGCGCGCCATCGTGACGCTGGCTGAGGGCAACCGCATCGACATCTTCGGTGGTCCGGTCTCCTAACGGAGATCGTGATCGTCGATAAGGACGAGGACGAGAGAGCCAAATGGGCATCCGCAAGTACAAGCCGACTACGCCGGGCCGTCGTGGCTCCAGCGTGGCCGACTTCGTAGAGATCACGCGGTCCACGCCGGAGAAGTCGCTGGTTCGCCCCCTGCACAGCAAGGGCGGCCGTAACAACGCCGGTCGGATCACCGTTCGCCACCAGGGTGGCGGGCACAAGCGCGCCTACCGCGTGATCGACTTCCGTCGTCACGACAAGGACGGCGTGCCGGCCAAGGTCGCGCACATCGAGTACGACCCGAACCGCACCGCGCGCATCGCGCTCCTGCACTACGCGGACGGCGAGAAGCGCTACATCATCGCGCCGCGCGGCATCGCGCAGGGTGACCGGATCGAGAACGGCGCTGGCGCCGACATCAAGCCGGGCAACAACCTGCCGCTGCGCAACATCCCGGTCGGTACCACCATCCACGCGGTGGAGCTGCGTCCCGGTGGCGGTGCCAAGATGGCCCGCTCCGCCGGTGCCGGCATCCAGCTGCTGGCGCGTGAGGGCAAGATGGCGCACCTGCGCATGCCCTCCGGTGAGATCCGCCTGGTGGACGCGCGCTGCCGCGCCACCGTCGGCGAGGTCGGCAACGCCGAGCAGTCGAACATCAACTGGGGCAAGGCCGGCCGTATGCGCTGGAAGGGCGTTCGCCCGACCGTGCGTGGTGTCGCCATGAACCCGATCGACCACCCGCACGGTGGTGGTGAGGGTAAGACCTCTGGTGGCCGCCACCCGGTCTCGCCGTGGGGCCAGAAGGAGGGTCGCACTCGTAGCCCGAAGAAGGCTTCGAACGCCCTCATCGTGCGCCGCCGCAAGACCAACAAGAAGCGCTAGGAGCAGGTCAGATGCCGCGCAGTCTCAAGAAGGGCCCCTTCATCGACGGCCACCTTCTCAAGAAGGTGGACGCGCAGAACGAGGCGGGTACCCAGAACGTCATCAAGACCTGGTCCCGTCGCTCCGTGATCTTCCCGGCCATGCTCGGCCACACGATCGCGGTGCACGATGGCCGTAAGCACGTCCCGGTGTTCGTCACCGAGTCGATGGTCGGCCACAAGCTCGGCGAGTTCGCGCCGACGCGTACCTTCCGCGGTCACGTCAAGGACGACCGCAAGTCGAAGCGTCGCTAGTCGCCAGCGAGATTACCGACTCAATGACTTACACCAGCAAGGGGACAACCATGGAAGCCAGGGCCCAGGCGCGGTACATCCGCGTCACGCCCATGAAGGCCCGCCGCGTGGTGGACCTCATCCGTGGCCTTCCGGCCACGGAGGCCCAGGCCGTCCTGCGTTTCGCTCCGCAGGCCGCCACCGTGCCCGTCGGCAAGGTGCTCGACAGCGCCATTGCCAACGCCGCGCACAACTACAACCACTCCAACGTGGACGACCTCGTCATCAGCGAGGCGTACGTTGACGAGGGCCCGACCCTGAAGCGGTTCCGTCCGCGTGCGCAGGGTCGTGCCTACCGGATCCGCAAGCGGACCAGCCACATCACCGTGGTCGTCAGCAGCAAGGAAGGGACCCGGTAATGGGCCAGAAGGTTAACCCGCACGGGTTCCGCCTCGGCATCAGCACGGACTTCAAGTCCCGCTGGTACGCCGACAAGCTGTACAAGGACTACGTCAAGGAAGACGTTGCCATTCGTCGCATGATGACGAAGGGCATGGAGCGCGCCGGCATCTCCAAGGTCGAGATCGAGCGCACCCGCGACCGCGTCCGCGTTGACATCCACACCGCTCGCCCCGGCATCGTCATCGGCCGCCGTGGCACCGAGGCCGACCGCATCCGCGGCGACCTCGAGAAGCTGACCGGCAAGCAGGTCCAGCTGAACATCCTCGAGGTCAAGAACCCCGAGCTGGACGCCCAGCTCGTGGCTCAGGGCGTCGCGGAGCAGCTGTCCTCCCGCGTCTCCTTCCGCCGTGCCATGCGCAAGTCGATGCAGGGCACCATGAAGTCCGGCGCCAAGGGCATCAAGGTCCAGTGCTCCGGTCGTCTCGGCGGCGCCGAGATGAGCCGTTCGGAGTTCTACCGCGAGGGCCGTGTGCCGCTGCACACCCTGCGCGCGAACGTCGACTACGGCTTCTTCGAGGCCAAGACGACCTTCGGCCGCATCGGTGTGAAGGTCTGGATCTACAAGGGCGACGTCAAGAACATCGCCGAGGTCCGCGCTGAGAACGCCGCTGCCCGCTCGGGTAACCGCCCGGCCCGTCCCGAGGGTGGTCGTCCCGCCCGCGGTGGCGAGCGCCGTGGTGGCGAGCGCGGTGGCCGCGGCCGTCGCCCCGCCGCGTCCGAGGCCCCTGCGGCCGCGGCCGCGGAGGCTCCGGCTGCCGAGAACACCGGAACGGAGGCCTGACCCCAATGCTGATCCCCCGTCGGGTCAAGCACCGCAAGCAGCACCACCCCAAGCGCCGTGGCGCTGCCAAGGGTGGCACCGAGCTCGCCTTCGGCGAGTACGGCATCCAGGCCGTCACCCCGGCCTACGTGACGAACCGGCAGATCGAGTCCGCTCGTATCGCCGTCACCCGTCACATCAAGCGTGGCGGCAAGGTCTGGATCAACATCTACCCGGACCGTCCGCTCACCAAGAAGCCGGCCGAGACCCGCATGGGTTCCGGTAAGGGTTCGCCCGAGTGGTGGATCGCGAACGTGCACCCGGGTCGGGTCATGTTCGAGCTGTCGTACCCCAACGAGAAGGTGGCTCGTGAGGCGCTGACCCGCGCAGCTCACAAGCTCCCGATGAAGTGCCGGATCATCCGGCGCGAGGCAGGTGAGAGCTGATGTCGGCCGGCACCAAGGCTGCTGACCTCCGCGAGCTGGACAACGAGGGTCTCGTTGCCAAGCTCCGTGAGGCCAAGGAGGAGCTGTTCAACCTCCGCTTCCAGGCGGCGACCGGGCAGCTCGACAACCACGGACGGCTCAAGCTCGTCCGTAAGGACATCGCGCGGATCTACACCCTGATGCGCGAGCGCGAGCTGGGCATCGAGACGGTGGAGAACGCCTGATGACTGAGAACACCAACGAGACGCGCGGTTTCCGCAAGACCCGTGAGGGTCTCGTCGTCAGCGACAAGATGGACAAGACCGTCGTCGTCGCCGTCGAGGACCGCGTCAAGCACGCTCTGTACGGCAAGGTCATCCGCCGTACGAACAAGCTGAAGGCGCACGACGAGGCGAACGCCTGCGGCATCGGCGACCGGGTCCTCCTCGCGGAGACCCGCCCGCTGTCCGCGACGAAGCGCTGGCGCGTCGTCGAGATCCTCGAGAAGGCCAAGTAACGAAGTTGATGCGGTACGGCCGTATGTGCACCAGGCCCCTCGCGGGCGCTGGTGTGAGCAGCGGCCGGCCCGTCAGCTCTCGTTGACGATCAGGAGAAAGCTGTGATCCAGCAGGAGTCGCGACTGCGAGTCGCCGACAACACGGGCGCGAAGGAAATCCTTTGCATCCGCGTTCTCGGTGGTTCCGGTCGCCGCTACGCCGGCATCGGGGACGTCATCGTCGCGACCGTCAAGGACGCGATCCCCGGCGGTTCGGTGAAGAAGGGTGACGTCGTCAAGTGCGTCGTCGTCCGTACCGTGAAGTCGCGTCGTCGTCCGGATGGCTCGTACATCCGCTTCGACGAGAACGCCGCGGTCGTTCTGAAGAACACCGATGGTGACCCCCGTGGTACCCGCATCTTCGGCCCGGTGGGCCGCGAGCTGCGTGACAAGAAGTTCATGAAGATCATCTCGCTTGCGCCGGAGGTGCTCTAACCCATGGCGAACAGCATGAAGATCAAGAAGGGTGACCTGGTTCAGGTCATCACCGGCAAGGACCGCGGCAAGCAGGGCAAGGTCATTCAGGCCATGCCCGCCGAGAACAAGGTCCTGGTCGAGGGTGTGAACCGGGTCAAGAAGCACACCAAGCCGGGCCCGGGCACTCAGGGTGGCATTGTCACCGTCGAGGCCCCGGTGCACGTCTCCAACGTCCAGCTGGTCGTGGAGAAGGACGGCAAGAAGGTCGTCACCCGCGTTGGCTACCGCTTCGATGACGAGGGCAACAAGATCCGCGTTGCCAAGCGAACCGGTGAGGACATCTGATGTCTGAGACGACTGTTGAGAAGGTGACCCCCCGTCTCAAGGAGCGTTACAACTCCGAGATCAAGGGTCAGCTGCAGGAGCAGTTCTCGTACGAGAACGTCATGCTGACGCCCGGCCTGGTCAAGGTCGTCGTCAACATGGGTGTCGGCGAGGCCGCCCGTGACAGCAAGCTGATCGAGGGCGCGATCCGCGACCTCACCGCCATCACCGGTCAGAAGCCGGCGGTGACGAAGGCTCGCAAGTCCATCGCGCAGTTCAAGCTGCGTGAGGGCCAGCCGATCGGCACCCACGTCACCCTCCGCGGTGACCGCATGTGGGAGTTCCTGGACCGTCTGGTGTCGCTGGCCCTGCCGCGTATCCGTGACTTCCGTGGCCTCTCCCCGAAGCAGTTCGACGGCCGTGGCAACTACACCTTCGGTCTGACCGAGCAGGTCATGTTCCACGAGATCGACCAGGACAAGGTCGACCGTCAGCGCGGTATGGACATCACCGTCGTGACCACCGCCCAGACCGACGACGAGGGCCGGGCGCTCCTGCGCGCTCTGGGCTTCCCGTTCAAGGAGGCGTAACCACATGGCGAAGAAGTCCCTCATCGCGAAGGCCGAGCGCAAGCCGAAGTTCGGCGTCCGGGCCTACACCCGGTGCCAGCGCTGCGGCCGTCCGCACTCGGTGTACCGCAAGTTCGGCCTCTGCCGTGTCTGCCTTCGTGAGATGGCGCACCGCGGCGAGCTGCCGGGCGTGACCAAGAGCTCCTGGTAGTCCAGGACCTCGCGGTAATGCCATAGCGAAGCAGGTGTGCCCGACCCCACAGCGCCCCTTTTTGGGGCTGCGTACGGAATCCCGTAGGGTAGTGAGGTCGGGCCCCCTGTCGCGGGAGCTCCATAGCTGCCGTCGACCCTCTTCGGAGGGCTCGCACCCAGTCTTACGACGCCGCAGGTCCCCTGCGTCTGTGCCCCTGCCGCACTCCTCGGAGTGCGGCAGGGGGACCTGGCGCGGAGAAACCACGGCGAGAGAGGCCTGAGGCCATCATGACCATGACCGACCCCATCGCAGACATGCTCACGCGTCTGCGTAACGCTAACTCGGCGTACCACGATTCCGTGGCGATGCCGGCCAGCAAGATCAAGGCGCACGTCGCCGAGATCCTGCAGCAGGAGGGGTACATCTCCTCCTACAAGGTTGAGGAGCCCGTTGAGGGCGAGGTCGGCAAGAAGCTGACCATCGAGCTCAAGTTCGGCCCCAACCGTGAGCGCTCGATCGCTGGCATCAAGCGGATCAGCAAGCCGGGCCTGCGGGTCTACGCAAAGTCCACCAACCTGCCGAAGGTGCTCGGCGGCCTGGGCGTGGCGATCATCTCCACGTCCTCGGGTCTCCTCACCGACAAGCAGGCCGCCAAGAAGGGCGTAGGCGGAGAAGTTCTCGCCTACGTCTGGTAATTCGGGAAACGGAGGTACAGCAATGTCGCGCATTGGACGGCTGCCCATCCAGGTCCCCGCTGGCGTGGACGTCACCATCGATGGCCGGGCGGTCTCGGTGAAGGGCCCCAAGGGCTCCCTCACCCACGTTGTCGCCGCGCCGATCGAGATCGGTAAGGGCGAGGACGGCACGCTGCTCGTCACCCGCCCCAACGACGAGCGTCTGTCGAAGGCCCTGCACGGCCTTTCCCGCACGCTGGTGGCGAACATGATCACCGGCGTGACCGCGGGCTACCGCAAGTCGCTGGAGATCAGCGGTGTCGGCTACCGAGTTCTGGCGAAGGGCTCCGACATGGAGTTCCAGCTGGGCTACAGCCACCCGATCCTGGTCGAGGCCCCTGAGGGCATTTCCTTCGTCGTCGAGTCGGCCACCAAGTTCCACGTGGACGGCATCGACAAGCAGAAGGTCGGCGAGGTCGCCGCGAAGATCCGCAAGCTGCGCAAGCCCGACCCGTACAAGGCCAAGGGCGTCAAGTACGCGGGCGAGGTCATCCGCCGCAAGGTCGGAAAGAGTGGTAAGTAAGCGATGAGCGTCTCTGTCAAGATCGGCAAGGGCAACGCCTACAAGAGCGCCGCTCGTAAGCGCCGCGCGATCCGCGTTCGCAAGCGCGTCGTCGGCACCGAGGTGCGTCCGCGCCTCGTCGTGACGCGCTCGAACCGTCACATGGTCGCCCAGGTCATCGACGACGCCAAGGGTCACACCCTGGCGTCGGCGTCCACCCTCGACGTGTCCATCAAGGGCGCCGAGGGCGACAAGACCGAGCTGGCCAAGAAGGTCGGGAGCCTGGTCGCCGAGCGCGCCAAGGCCGCCGGCATCGAGTCGGTCGTCTTCGACCGCGCGGGCAACCGGTACGCCGGCCGCATCGCCGCCCTGGCGGACGCGGCTCGCGAGGCCGGGCTCGACTTCTAAGCCGCTCGTCGACTCAGTCGACGGACGTAATCGAGAGAGGTAATTCCAATGGCTGGACCCCAGCGCCGCGGTAGCGGCGCCGGCGGTGGCACCGGCGGTGGCGAGCGGCGCGACCGTAAGCGTGACGACCGGGGCAACGCCCCCGCCGTCGAGAAGACCGCTTACGTCGAGCGCGTTGTCGCGATCAACCGTGTCGCCAAGGTTGTCAAGGGTGGTCGTCGTTTCAGCTTCACCGCGCTGGTCGTGGTGGGCGACGGTGACGGCACCGTGGGTGTCGGTTACGGGAAGGCGAAGGAGGTTCCGGCCGCCATCGCCAAGGGTGTTGAGGAGGCCAAGAAGAACTTCTTCAAGGTCCCCCGTATCCAGGGCACCATCCCGCACCCGATCCAGGGTGAGAAGGCCGCCGGCGTCGTGCTTCTGAAGCCCGCCGCCCCCGGTACCGGTGTTATCGCCGGTGGTCCGGTGCGCGCCGTCCTGGAGTGCGCCGGCATTCACGACATCCTGTCGAAGTCGCTCGGCTCGGACAACGCGATCAACATCGTGCACGCCACCGTGGCTGCTCTGAAGGGCCTCGTGCGCCCCGAGGAGATCGCCGCTCGTCGTGGCCTGCCGCTGGAGGACGTGGCTCCCGCTGCTCTGCTGCGGGCGCGTGCTGCAGGGGTGAGTGCCTGATGGCTCGCCTGAAGATCACGCAGACCAAGTCGTACATCGGCAGCAAGCAGAATCACCGTGACACCCTGCGTTCGCTTGGTCTCAAGCGCATGCACGACGTCGTGGTGAAGGAGGACCGTCCCGAGATCCGCGGGATGGCCCAAACGGTCCGTCACCTGGTGACGGTTGAGGAGGTGGACTGATCATGGGCGACAACCCGATCAAGATCCACAACCTGCGTCCCGCCCCGGGTGCCAAGACCGACAAGATCCGCGTGGGTCGTGGTGAGGCCTCCAAGGGTAAGACCGCCGGTCGTGGTACCAAGGGCACCAAGGCCCGCTACCAGGTTCCGCATCGCTTCGAGGGTGGCCAGATGCCGCTCCACATGCGCCTGCCGAAGCTGAAGGGTTTCAAGAACCCGTTCAAGATCACGTTCCAGGTCGTCAACCTCGACAAGCTGGCCGAGCTCTACCCGCAGGGTGGAGAGGTCACCGTCGAGGACCTGGTCGCCAAGGGCGCGGTTCGCAAGAACTCCCTCGTCAAGGTGCTCGGCACCGGCGAGATCTCGGTTGCGCTGCAGGTGACGGTCGACGCCGTCTCCGGCTCCGCCACCGAGAAGATCACCGCCGCCGGCGGTACCGTCACCGAGCTCGTCTGAGCCCGCTGACTTCCGTGCGAGCCCCGCACCTCCTTCGGGAGGTGCGGGGCTCGCGCGTTTCCCGGGCATCGCGTTTCCCGGGCATCGCGTTTTCCGGGCATTCCGTTGACGTGTCCTCGTTCTTTTGTGTGGCAAACCCGGGCATCCCGTACCCCGTGAGTGGGGGAGGGGCGGTACGCGCTTCTTCCGAGTGGCTGCGCACTGTTAGAGTCCGTGGAGTTCCCTTGTAGGCTGCGCGTAGGCTCGCCTGTGCCGTCTGTACGGGAGCCCGTACCGCCAAAACTCCCATTCAGGACCGACCCTCCCGCCGACGACGCGCGGGAGGCGCAGGAGGCACCGTGCTCAGTGCGTTCGCGCGGGCGTTCCAGACGCCCGACCTGCGCAAGAAGCTGCTGTTCACGCTGGGCATCATGGTGCTGTTCCGCCTGGGCTCACACATTCCGATCCCCGGCGTGAGCTTCACGGCCGTGAACGAGTGTGTGAAGGACACCAAGAACAACGGCCTCTTCGGGCTCGTCAACCTGTTCAGTGGTGGCGCGCTCCTCCAGCTGACGATCTTCGCGCTCGGCATCATGCCGTACATCACCGCGAGCATCATCCTCCAGCTCCTCACGGTCGTGATCCCGCGACTGGAAGCGCTGAAGAAGGAGGGCCAGGCCGGCCAGACGAAGATCACCCAGTACACCCGCTACCTGACCATCGCGCTCGCCGTGCTCCAGGGCACCGGCATCGTGGCGACGGCCTCCAGCGGCGCGCTGTTCTCCGGCTGCCCGGTGGGCAACCAGATCGTCCCGGACACGAGCGTGTTCCGGATCGCCGTCATGGTGATCACGATGACCGCCGGCACCACGGTGATCATGTGGCTGGGCGAGCTGATCACGGACCGCGGCATCGGCAACGGCATGTCGCTGCTGATCTTCACCTCGATCGCCGCGCAGTTCCCGTCCTCGATGTGGGCGATCAAGGGCTCCGGCACCATCGGTGGCGGCTGGGTCGAGTTCCTGTCCGTGGTCGCGGTCGGCATCATCGTTGTGATGCTGGTCATCTTCGTCGAGCAGGCCCAGCGCCGGATCCCGGTGCAGTACGCGAAGCGGATGATCGGCCGGCGGGCGTTCGGCGGCACGTCGACCTACATCCCGCTCAAGGTGAACCAGGCCGGTGTCATCCCGGTCATCTTCGCCTCGTCGCTGCTGTACATCCCGGCCCTGGTGGTCCAGCTGACCGGTAGCCAGTCGGGCTGGGCGGTGTGGGTCACCCAGCACTTCGTCAAGGGCGACCACCCGATCTACATGGCGACCTACTTCCTGCTGATCGTCTTCTTCGCCTTCTTCTACGTCGCGATCTCCTTCAACCCCGAAGAAGTTGCCGACAATATGAAGAAGTATGGTGGCTTCATCCCGGGCATCCGGGCCGGCCGACCGACGGCCGAGTACCTGAACTACGTGCTGACCCGAATCACGTGGCCGGGTTCGCTCTACCTGGGCCTGATCGCGTTGATCCCGATGATCGCCCTGGTCGCCTTCGGACAGCAGACCAACTTCCCGTTCGGCGGCACCAGCGTGCTCATCGTCGTCGGCGTCGGACTCGAAACTGTGAAGCAGATCGAGAGCCAGCTCCAGCAGCGCAATTACGAAGGGTTCCTCCGCTGATGCGTATCGTCCTCGTTGGTCCTCCCGGGGCCGGGAAGGGTACTCAGGCGCACCTGCTCGCCAAGACCCTGTCCATTCCCCACATCTCCACCGGCGACCTGTTCCGCGCCAACATCGGTCAGGGCACCCCGCTGGGGCTCGAGGCCAAGAGCTACATGGACGCGGGCCGCCTGGTGCCGGATGAGGTCACCATCGGGATGGCCAAGGACCGCATGCTCCAGGAGGACGCCGCGGGCGGCTTCCTGCTCGACGGCTTCCCCCGCAACCTCGGCCAGGCCAAGGCGCTCGACGAGTTCCTCGTCGAGCAGGGGATCAAGCTGGACGGCGTGCTGGACCTGGAGGTCCCCGAGGACGAGGTCGTCCGCCGGATCGCCGGCCGCCGCCTGTGCCGCAACGACGGGGGCCACGTCTTCCACGTGGACTACAACCCGCCGAAGGCCGAGGGCGTCTGCGACGAGTGCGGCGGCGAGCTGTACCAGCGCTCGGACGACACCGAGGACAAGGTGCGCACCCGGCTGGAGGTCTACCACACGGAGACCGAGCCGATCATCGACTACTACGTCCAGCAGGGCCTGGTGGCGACCATCTCGGCCCTCGGCAAGGTGGACGAGGTCACCCGGCGCGCGATCGAGGCGCTGAAGCAGGACAACTGAGTTTCCCGGCGACGCCGTACGGCCGCGCTCCCCGATCCCGGGCGGCGCGGCCGTACGGCGTCGTACGGTGGTAGGCAGTGGCAAACAGAACGTGGAAGGCGTGACCAGATGGTGGAGATCAAGACCCCCGAGCAGATCGCGAAGATGCGAGCGGCCGGGCTGGTCGTCGCCGAGGCGCTGAAGGCCTGCCGGGAGGCGGTCGCCCCGGGGGTGACCACCCAGGAGCTCAACGACATCGCGGACAAGGTCATCACCGACCACGGTGCGACCTCCAACTTCCGTGCCGACCACGGCGGTCTGTGGTTCCCCGGGGTGATCTGCGCCTCGGTGAACAACGAGGTCGTGCACGGCATCCCCGGTGACCGGGTGCTCCAGGAGGGCGACGTCATCTCGATCGACTGCGGCGCCATCCTGGACGGCTGGCACGGCGACGCGGCGATCACCGTGGCGGTCGGCGAGGTCCGCCCCGAGGTCGAGATGCTGAGCCGGGTGACCGAGGGCTCGATGTGGGCCGGCATCGCCCAGATGAAGAAGAACAACCGCCTGGTCGACGTCTCCAAGGCGATCGAGGGCTTCATCCGCCGCCAGCCGCTGCCCCCCAAGGGCAAGTGGGGCATCACCGAGGGCTACGGCGGCCACGGCATCGGCACCGCGATGCACATGGAGCCGCACGTGCTGAACTACGTCGAGCGCGGCCGCGGCAAGGGCCCGAAGCTGATCCCCGGCACCGTGCTGGCGATCGAGCCGATGGTCTCGTTGGGCACCCCGCACACCGCCGTGCTGGAGGACGACTGGACGGTCGTCACCAACGACGGCACCTGGGCCTCGCACTGGGAGCACTCGGTGGCCGTCACCGAGCAGGGCCCGCTGGTCCTGACGGCCTTCGACGGCGGCAAGGCGGAGCTCGCGAAGCTGGGCATCACCGCCGCCCCGGACCCGCTCGGTTAGTCTCACGACGGTCGGCTGAGCGGCCAACTTCCGCTGCTGACAAGGGATCAGGGCCCTGGGGGTTTGGACCTCCAGGGCTTTTGTCCTATTTTTATCGGCTGGCAGTGGCTTCAGTAGCGGCTTCAGCAGCTTCGATCGATCGGGAGAGTGCAGTGTTCAAGGGATTCCGCGACTTCATGATGCGCGGCAACGTGGTCGACATGGCGGTCGGTGTCGTCATCGGCGCCGCGTTCACCGGCGTGGTGACCGGCTTCGTGTCGGCCTTCCTCACCCCGCTGGTCGGCGTCGTGGTCGGCGCGGCCGGCGACTTCAGCTCGTACAAGGCGACGGTGGCCGGGGTCACCTTCCCGTACGGCCAGTTCCTCAACGTGCTGATCGCCTTCGTGATGACCGCGGCGGTGCTGTACTTCTGCGTCGTGCTGCCGGTCACCAAGGCGACCGCGCGCTACCTGCCGAAGAAGGCGAAGACCCCCAAGCGGCCCTGCCCCGAGTGCCTGACCGAGATCCCCGAGGCCGCCCGCCGCTGCGCGGCCTGCACCGCCCACGTCGAGCCGCTGAAGGTCACCGCCGGGTTCTGACCCGCCGGGACCAGCCGGAACGTCACGATGGCTGCCTTCGGGGGATCTCGTTTTGGCCCACCGGACACGCTGGCGTAGGATGGACCGTCGGCTCACTCGTAGCGTGCTTCAGCACGCCCTCTTCCCTTCGGGGGCGGGGTGAACCCAGGTTCGCACGAGCGTGCCGCATACGGTAGCCGGTCCCGGAAGGTGGATCTCGCAGTTCATGGCTAAGAAGCAAGGCGCCATTGAGATCGAGGGCACCGTGATCGAGTCTCTTCCGAACGCGATGTTCAGGGTCGAGCTGCAGAACGGTCACAAGGTCCTCGCGCACATCAGTGGCAAGATGCGCATGCACTACATCCGCATCCTGCCGGACGACCGGGTCGTCGTGGAGCTCAGCCCCTACGACCTCACGCGCGGGCGGATCGTCTACCGCTACAAGTAAGAACGTCAGATCTAGACCCGGAGAACCTGAACATGAAGGTCAAGCCGAGCGTCAAGAAGATCTGCGACAAGTGCAAGGTGATCCGCCGCCACGGCCGGGTCATGGTGATCTGCGACAACCTGCGCCACAAGCAGCGCCAGGGCTGATCTCTCCCCAGCATTTCTCGTAGTACTTCGCGCGACGCGAAAACGTCATAAGTGGGCTACCCGATCCGTCCCAGTGAAGGGACGGACTGCCGCCCCCGGTCAGAGGCCGGGGCTCCATCGTCGAGAGGCGAAGGAGTAGGTAGCACGCAAGACCTCTGAAGAAATACAGGAGCCTTGAATGGCACGCCTCGCCGGCGTTGATCTCCCCCGTGAGAAGCGGATCGAGATCGCCCTTACCTACGTGTACGGCATCGGCCGTACCCGCGCCCAGCAGACCCTGGCCGAGACCGGTGTCAACCCGGATGTCCGCGTTCGCGACATCTCCGAGGAAGACCTCGTCAAGCTGGGTCAGTACCTCGACGCCAACTACACGGTCGAGGGTGACCTCCGCCGTGAGGTGGCCGCCGACATCCGCCGCAAGGTCGAGATCGGCTGCTACGAGGGTCTGCGTCACCGCCGCGGCCTGCCGGTCCGCGGTCAGCGCACCCACACCAACGCGCGTACCCGCAAGGGCCCGCGTCGCGCGATCGCCGGTAAGAAGAAGCCGGGCAAGAAGTAGTCCGTCCCGTAACCGGACATCCCTCCGGCCCGCGGGTCAGCGGACCGACCACCTCAGTAGGAGAACAGACTTATGCCCCCCAAGGGTCGTCAGGCTGCCGGCGCGAAGAAGATCCGCCGCAAGGAAAAGAAGAACGTCGCTCACGGCCACGCGCACATCAAGAGCACGTTCAACAACACCATCGTTTCGATCACCGACCCCGCGGGCAACGTGATCTCCTGGGCCTCCGCCGGTCACGTCGGCTTCAAGGGCTCGCGCAAGTCCACCCCGTTCGCCGCGCAGATGGCCGCCGAGGCCGCTGCCCGTCGCGCGCAGGAGCACGGCATGCGCAAGGTTGACGTCTTCGTCAAGGGTCCGGGCTCCGGCCGCGAGACCGCGATCCGCTCGCTCCAGGCCACCGGCCTGGAGGTCGGCTCGATCCAGGACGTCACCCCCACCCCGCACAACGGCTGCCGTCCGCCGAAGCGCCGCCGCGTCTGACGCAGCGCCTTCGGGCTCGCAGTACCTGCTTTGAACCTTCGTACGGGGTCCCACGCGGTGATTCGTCGCTGTTCGCGGGACCCCGTACGCTTGGTCCTGTCGGCATCAAATAGTGGGTGCCGAAGACAACTGGAGGAATCCCCCCATGCTTATCGCTCAGCGCCCCTCGCTGACCGAAGAGGTCGTCGACGAGTTCCGCTCGCGGTTCGTGATCGAGCCGCTGGAGCCGGGCTTCGGCTACACCCTCGGCAACTCCCTGCGCCGCACGCTCCTGTCGTCGATCCCGGGTGCCGCTGTCACCAGCATCCGCGTCGACGGCGTCCTGCACGAGTTCACCACCGTGCCGGGCGTCAAGGAGGACGTGACCGACCTCATCCTCAACATCAAGCAGCTGGTCGTCTCCTCGGAGCACGACGAGCCGGTCGTGATGTACCTGCGCAAGCAGGGCCCGGGTGTCGTCACCGCCGCCGACATCGCCCCGCCGGCGGGTGTCGAGGTGCACAACCCGGAGCTGGTCCTCGCCACGCTGAACGGCAAGGGCAAGCTGGAGATGGAGCTGACCGTCGAGCGCGGTCGCGGCTACGTCTCCGCCGTCCAGAACAAGGCCTCCGGCCAGGAGATCGGCCGCATCCCGGTCGACTCGATCTACAGCCCCGTGCTGAAGGTCACCTACAAGGTCGAGGCCACCCGTGTCGAGCAGCGGACCGACTTCGACAAGCTGATCGTCGACGTCGAGACCAAGCCCGCCATGCGTCCGCGTGACGCCATGGCCTCGGCCGGCAAGACCCTGGTGGAGCTGTTCGGTCTCGCCCGCGAGCTGAACATCGACGCCGAGGGCATCGACATGGGCCCGTCCCCGACGGACGCCGCCCTGGCCGCCGATCTGGCGCTGCCGATCGAGGAGCTGGAGCTCACCGTCCGCTCCTACAACTGCCTCAAGCGCGAGGGCATCCACACCGTGGGTGAGCTCGTCGCCCGCTCCGAGGCCGACCTGCTCGACATCCGCAACTTCGGTGCGAAGTCGATCGACGAGGTCAAGGCGAAGCTGGCCGGCATGGGCCTGGCCCTCAAGGACAGCCCGCCCGGGTTCGACCCGACCGCCGCCGCCGACGCCTTCGGCGCCGACGACCTGGACGACGCGGGTTACGCCGAGACCGAGCAGTACTAAGAGATTTGGCCGCGGGGGCGGTTCCACCGAACCGCCCCCGTCGTCGTGAAAGTCGTCCGGGCAACAGTGCCCGGACGCCCGCTGCGGTACCTGATACGGCCGTAGTCGGAGATTCAAGGAGTCATCCATGCCGCGTCCCACCAAGGGTGCCCGCCTCGGCGGCGGCCCGCACCACGAGCCGCTGCTGCTCGCCGGTCTGTGCCGGGAGCTGTTCCAGTACGGCCGCATCACCACGACCGAGGCCAAGGCCCGTCGGATGCGCCCGCTGGCGGAGAAGCTGATCACCAAGGCGAAGAAGGGCGACATCCACAACCGTCGCCTGGTGCGCAAGACGATCACCGACATCGCCGTGCTGCACACCCTCTTCACCGAGATCGCGCCGCGCTACGAGAACCGCCCGGGTGGTTACACCCGTATCACCAAGATCGGTCCCCGTCGTGGCGACAACGCCCCGATGGCCGTGATCGAGCTGGTCGAGGCGCTGACCGTCGCGCAGACCGCCGTCGGCGAGGCCGAGGGCGCCACCAAGCGCGCCGTCAAGGAGGCCGACGCCAAGGTCGAGGCCAAGGCCGACGAGGCCGTCGAGGCCGAGCAGGCCTGACACCGCTAGGTGTGGTCGCGGGCCCGCTCTCCCATCCGTGGGGGAGCGGGCCCGTTCCTTCTGTCTGGAGTGGATTGTGGTCAACGATTGCGCCGAGCAGCCGCCGGTGAAGGACGGCCCGGCCGACGGGTGCGTCCGGGTCCGGCTCGATCTCGCCTACCAGGGCGCCGAGTTCTCCGGCTGGGCCCGCCAGCGCGGCGGCCGCCGGACGGTCCAGGAGGAGATCGAGAGCGCGCTGCAGATCGTCACCCGCAGCCCCGAGCTGTTCCCGCTGACCGTGGCCGGGCGCACCGACGCCGGGGTGCACGCCCGCGGCCAGGTCGCGCACGTCGACCTGCCGGCCGAGCTGTGGGAGGCGCACCGCGAGAAGCTGATGCGCCGACTGGCCGGCCGGCTGCCCGGGGACATCCGGATCTACCGGGTCGGCGAGGCGCCGGCCGGGTTCGACGCCCGCTTCTCGGCGATCTGGCGCCGCTACGCCTACCGGGTCGCCGACCACCCCGGCGGGGTCGACCCGCTGCTGCGCGGGCACGTGCTCTGGCACGACCGCCCGCTGGACGTCGACCGGATGAACGAGGCCGCGAAGCTGCTGCTCGGCGAGCACGACTTCGCCGCGTACTGCAAGAAGCGCGAGGGCGCCACCACCATCCGCACCCTGCTGGAGCTGCACTGGGACCGCGTCCCGGTGGACTCCTACGCCGCCCAGGAGGGCTCGCTGGCGGTCGCCACCGTCCGCGCCGACGCGTTCTGCCACAACATGGTCCGGGCGCTGGTCGGGGCGATGCTGCTGGTCGGCGACGGGCACCGGCCGGTGGAGTTCCCCGGCGAGGTGCTGGCCGGCGGGGTCCGCAACTCGGCCGTCAACGTGATCCGGCCGTACGGGCTCACCCTGGAGGAAGTCGGCTACCCGCCGGACGACCAGCTCGCCGAGCGGAACCGCCAGGCCAGGCGGCTGCGCACACTGCCCGGTCAGCCGCCCGTCGGGTAATCCGTTTGGGCCGGGCGCGTCGGCTTGGGACAATCGTCCGCATGGGACACGTCGAGATTTCGCACCTGGAGTACTACCTGCCGGACGGGCGGGTGCTGTTCGACGACGCGTCCTTCCGGGTCGGCGAGGGCGCCGCAGTCGCCCTGGTCGGCGCCAACGGGGCCGGCAAGACCACCCTGCTGCGGATGATCGCGGGGGACCTCCAGCCGCACGGCGGCACGGTGACGATCAGCGGCGGGCTCGGCGTGATGCGCCAGTTCGTCGGCACCACCGGCCGCGAGGACGAGCGGGCCACCCCGGGCGCGCTGGCCCCGGACGCCTCCGTCCGCGACCTGCTGGTGTCCGTCGCCCCCGAGCGGATCGCCGTCGCCGCCCGCGCGGTGGACGCCGCCGAGCTGGCGATGATCGCGCAGGACGACGAGAAGACCCAGATGGCCTACGCCCAGGCGCTCTCCGACTGGGCCGACGTCGGCGGCTACGACTACGAGACCGACTGGGACGTCTGCACCATGGCGGCCCTCGGGATGCCCTTCGACAAGGCCCAGTGGCGCGGCCTGAACACCCTCTCGGGCGGTGAGCAGAAGCGGCTCGTCCTGGAGGCGCTGCTGCGCGGCCCCGAAGAGGTGCTGCTGCTCGACGAGCCCGACAACTACCTGGACGTCCCGGGCAAGCGCTGGCTGGAGGAGGCCCTCAAGGCCACCTCGAAGACCGTCCTGTTCATCTCGCACGACCGCGAGTTGCTCTCCGAGGCCGCCGACAAGATCATCGCCGTCGAGTCCGGCGCGGCCGGGAGCAGCGTCTGGGTGCACGGCGGCGGCTTCGACAGCTTCCACGAGGCCCGCAAGGACCGCTTCGCGCGCTTCGAGGAGCTGGGCCGGCGCTGGGACGAGGAACACGCCAAGCTCAAGAAGCTGGTCGTCACCCTGCGCCAGGCGGCCTCCGTCAGCCACGCGCTCGCCACCCGCTACGCCGCCGCCCAGACCCGGCTGAAGAAGTTCGAGGAGGCCGGCCGCCCGGAGGAGCCCCCGCGCGAGCAGAGCATCACCATGCGGCTCAAGGGCGGGCGTACCGGCGTGCGCTCCTTCACCGTGGAGCAGCTGGAGCTCACCGGCCTGATGAAGCCCTTCGACCTGGAGGTGTTCTACGGCGAGCGGGTCGCCGTGCTCGGCTCCAACGGCTCCGGCAAGTCGCACTTCCTGCGGCTGCTGGCGGGCGACGAGAGCGTCGCGCACACCGGCACCTGGAAGCTCGGCGCCCGGGTCGTCCCCGGCCACTTCCGGCAGACCCACGCCCACCCGGAGCTGTTCGGCCGGACGGTGCGCTCGATCGTCGAGGAGGAGCACGCGCTCAGCCGCAGCGCCGCGATGGGCGCGCTGCGCCGCTACGAGCTGGACCGGCAGGAGGAGCAGAAGTTCGAGTCGCTGTCCGGTGGGCAGCAGGCCCGGCTGATGATCCTCAAGCTCGAACTCTCCGGCGTGACGGCCCTGTTGCTCGACGAGCCGACCGACAACCTGGACCTGGACAGTGCCGAGGCGCTGCAGGCCGGGCTGGAGGCCTTCGACGGCACCGTGCTGTGCGTCACCCACGACCGCTGGTTCGCCAAGACCTTCGACCGCTACCTGGTGTTCGGCGCCGACGGCCGGGTCTACGAGTCGCCCGAGCCGGTCTGGGACGTCAGCCGGGTGGAGCGCGAACGCTGAGTGACGGCGGGGGTGGGGGAAGCCGATTTTTGACCCCCACCCGCCCGCCCGGTAACCTGGACGCTTGATGTGCGTATTGGCTCGCTCTATCTCACGTGAGAGGTCGGTACGCCGGAGACATCAGGTTCGACGACCAGCGGTCCCCCTTGAATTGCGTCCAAGGTTGACCAGGCTGCTCTGCCGTCCCAGGTGCTCCTGTCAGGACTCACTCACTGAAAAGCGAAGGCTACGACCGTGCGTACGTACAGCCCCAAGCCCGGCGACGTCCAGCGTCAGTGGCACGTCATCGACGCGAACGACGTCGTGCTCGGCCGCCTGGCTTCCCAGGCCGCCAACCTCCTCCGGGGTAAGCACAAGGCGATCTACGCGCCGCACGTTGACACTGGTGACTTCGTCATCATCATCAACGCCGACAAGGTGCACCTGTCCGGTAACAAGAAGACCCAGAAGCTGGCCTACCGCCACTCTGGCTTCCCGGGTGGTCTGCGGTCGGTGCGCTACGACGACCTGCTGGCGAACAACCCGGAGAAGGCCGTCGAGAAGGCCATCAAGGGCATGATCCCCAAGAACAGCCTGGGCCGCCAGATGCTCTCGAAGCTGAAGGTCTACTCGGGCGACCAGCACCCGCACGCTGCCCAGCAGCCGGTGCCGTTCGAGATCACCCAGGTCGCGCAGTAATTCGGCCACCAAGCCCCCCAACACTGAAAAGAGCTGAGGAACACCGTGGCCGAGACCACTGAAACCACCGAGACCCTTGAGGTCGACTTCGACGAGGCCGTTGAGGCTGTCGAGGGCGAGTACACCTCCGAGGGCGAGTACACCTCCGAGTCGCTGGCCGGCCGCTTCGGCGAGGCCATCCCGGGCGCCGGCCTCGGCCGTCGCAAGGAGGCGATCGCCCGCGTGCGCATCGTCCCCGGCACCGGCCAGTGGAAGATCAACGGTCGCACCCTGGAGAACTACTTCCCCAACAAGGTGCACCAGCAGACCGTGAACGAGCCCTTCAAGCTCCTCGAGCTTGACGGCCGTTACGACGTCGTCGCCCGCATCTCCGGTGGCGGCGTCTCCGGCCAGGCCTACGCGCTGCGCCTCGGCGTGGCCCGTGCCCTGAACGAGGCCGACGTGGACAACAACCGCGGCGCGCTGAAGAAGGCCGGCTTCCTGACCCGTGACGCCCGCGCCGTCGAGCGCAAGAAGGCCGGTCTCAAGAAGGCCCGCAAGGCGCCGCAGTACAGCAAGCGCTAATCGCGCCCCTGGGGGTGCGGCCCGCCCTGGCGGCGCACCCCCTGGTTGCGCGAACCGTCGCCCCGGAGTACCACGTGTACTCCGGGGCGACGTGTTCCCCGGCTATCGTGCGGCGGCCGGGTGCCATCGGTTGGGTTCCG
The DNA here is from genome assembly GCF_040687675.1 of Kitasatospora sp. NPDC056731. NCBI lineage: Bacteria > Bacillati > Actinomycetota > Actinomycetes > Kitasatosporales > Streptomycetaceae > Kitasatospora > Kitasatospora sp. NPDC056731. Next base: position 172,695 of record NZ_JBFBNR010000006.1, on the reverse strand, counting down.
AGCAGTGGTGATGGAGGACGGGACAGTGGGACGACTCTTCGGTACGGACGGCGTGCGCGGGGTGGCCAACGTGGGCCTGACGGCCGAGCTCGCGCTCGGGCTGTCGGTCGCGGCGGCCCATGTGCTCGGCGAGGCCGGCGCCTTCGAGGGCCACCGGCCGGTCGCGGTGGTCGGCCGGGACCCGCGTGCCTCGGGCGAGTTCCTGGAGGCCGCTGTCATCGCCGGCCTGGCGAGCGCCGGCGTCGACGTGCTCCGGGTCGGCGTGCTGCCGACCCCGGCCGTGGCGTACCTCACCGGCGCGCTCGGCGCCGACTTCGGCGTGATGCTCTCCGCCAGCCACAACGCGATGCCCGACAACGGCATCAAGTTCCTCGCCCGCGGCGGCCACAAGCTGGACGACCGCATCGAGGACGCGATCGAGACCCACTACCGCACGCACACGCTCGGCAGCGAGGACTGGAACCGGCCGACCGGCGCCGCCGTCGGCCGGGTGCGCGAGTACACCGAGGGCTTCGACAAGTACGTCGCCCACCTGATCGGCGTGCTGCCCAACCGCCTCGACGGCATCAAGGTCGTCATCGACGGCGCCCACGGCGCGGCCGCCTACGTCGCCCCCGAGGCCTTCGCCCGGGCCGGCGCCGAGGTCGTCCACACCCTGGGGGCGGAGCCCACCGGCCTCAACATCAACGACGGCGTCGGCTCCACCCACCTGGACCGGCTGCAGGCCGCCATGACGGAGTACCGCGCCGACCTCGGCATCGCCCTCGACGGCGACGCCGACCGCTGCCTGGCCGCCGACGCCGACGGCAACGAGGTGGACGGCGACCAGATCATCGCCATCCTGGCCGTCGCCATGAAGGACGCCGGCACCCTGCGCCGCAACACCGCGGTGGCCACCGTGATGTCCAACCTCGGCTTCAAGCTGGCGATGGAGCGCGAGGGCGTCGACCTGGTGGAGACCGCCGTCGGCGACCGCTACGTGCTGGAGGCGATGAAGGAGCACGGCTTCGCGCTGGGCGGCGAGCAGTCCGGCCACGTCATCCTGCTCGACCACGCCACCACCGGCGACGGCACCCTGACCGGCCTCATGCTGGGCGCCCGACTGGCCAGCACCAAGCAGCCGCTGGCCGACCTGGCCGCCGTGATGACCCGTCTGCCGCAGCAGCTGATCAACGTCAAGGGCGTCGACAAGAGCCGGGTGAACACCAGCGTCGAGCTGGCCGCCGCGGTCGCCGAGGCCGAGGCCGAACTGGGCTCCACCGGCCGGGTGCTGCTGCGCTCGTCCGGCACCGAGCCGCTGGTCCGGGTCATGGTCGAGGCCGCCGACCCGGTGCAGGCCGAGTCCGTCGCGCAGCGGCTCGCCGAGGCCGTGCGGACGCACCTGGGCTGAGCCCGGCACGACGGAAGGGGCCCCGCCGCCGGCGGGGCCCCTTCCGTCGCATCGGTGTCAGAGCTTGCGCAGCAGCGCCCGGCGGACCTTGTGGTCCGCCCCCTTCTGGAGGATCAGGGTGGCCCGGCCGCGGGTCGGCAGCACGTTCTCCAGCAGGTTCGGCTTGTTGATGGTGCGCCAGACCTGCCGGCCGTACTCCATCGCCTCCTCCTCCGGCACCTCGGTGAAGCGGCGGAAGTAGGAGTTCGGGTCCTGGAAGGCGGTCTGCCGCAGCTTGCGGAAGCGGTCCAGGTACCAGTGCTCGATGTCGTCGGTGCGGGCGTCGACGTAGATCGAGAAGTCGAAGTAGTCGGCCACCGCCAGCCGGGTGCGCCCGTCGCTGCCGGGCAGGGCCGGCTGGAGCACGTTCAGGCCCTCGACGATCAGGATGTCCGGGCGCTCCACGGTGAGCCGCTCGCCCTGCACGATGTCGTACACCAGGTGCGAGTACACCGGCGCGGTGACCCGCTCCTTGCCCGCCTTCACGTCCGCGACGAAGCGCATCAGCGCCCGTCGGTCGTACGACTCCGGGAAGCCCTTGCGGGCCATCAGGCCCCGGCGGCGCAGCTCGGCGTTGGGCAGCAGGAAGCCGTCCGTGGTCACCAGCTCGACCCGCGGATGCTCGGGCCAGCGGGCGAGCAGGGCCTGGAGCAGGCGGGCCGTCGTCGACTTGCCGACCGCGACCGAGCCGGCCACCCCGATGATGAACGGGGTGCGGGTGCGCTCGGTGTCCGGCGTGTCCAGGAAGGTGCCCAGCGTGCCGCGCAGCTCGTGCGTGGCGTGGATGTACAGGTTCAGCAGCCGGGACAGCGGCAGGTAGACGTCGCGGACCTCGTCCAGGTCGAGGGCGGTACCGAGGCCGCGTAGCCGTTCCACCTCCTCGGCGGTCAGCGGCAGCGGCGTACGCTCGCGCAGTGCGCTCCACTCGGCCCGACTGAGGTCCACGTAGGGGGACGGCGACGGGCCGGGCGTGGCGGCGCCCCGCGTACAGAGTTCGGTCAGCACATGCTCCATTGTGAGCCGTGGCGGCGTTCACCGTGGTTGTGGTGTCGGTCACGCACTGTTCGCGGGAATCGGGAAAAGGGCCCCAGAACCGCCCTTATGCTGGCACGCATGTGCGGAATTGTTGGATACGTGGGCGCGCAGTCCGCCCTCGACGTAGTAATCGCAGGCCTGCAGCGACTGGAGTACCGGGGCTACGACTCGGCCGGTGTCGCGGTGCAGGCGCAGGACTCCGACGGGCAGTGGAGTCTGGTCACCGACAAGCGGGCCGGCAAGCTCGCCAACCTGGAGAAGTCGCTCGCCGAGACCCCTCTGCCCGGCGGCACCACCGGCATCGGCCACACCCGCTGGGCCACCCACGGCGGCCCGACGGACGCCAACGCCCACCCCCACCTGGACGACCACCTCCGGGTGGCCGTGGTGCACAACGGCATCATCGAGAACTTCGCCCAGCTGCGGGCCGAGATCGCCGAGCGCGGCCACACCCTCCGCTCCGAGACCGACACCGAGGTCGTCGCCCACCTGCTCGGCGAGGCCTACGACGGCGACCTCGCGGAGGCCATGCGCGTGGTCTGCCGCCGCCTCGACGGCGCCTTCACCCTCGTCGCCGTGCACGCCGACGCGCCGGACGTGGTCGTCGGCGCCCGCCGCAACTCGCCGCTGGTGGTCGGGCGCGGCGAGGGCGAGAACTTCCTCGCCTCCGACGTCTCCGCGTTCATCGCGCACACCCGCGAGGCCGTCGAGCTGGGTCAGGACCAGGTCGTCGAGCTGCGCCGGGACGGCGTCACGGTGACCAACTTCGACGGCACCCCGGCCGACGTGCGCGAGTACCACGTCGACTGGGACGCCTCGGCCGCCGAGAAGGGCGGCTACGACTACTTCATGCTCAAGGAGATCGCCGAGCAGCCGAAGGCCGTCGCCGACACCCTCCTCGGCCGGATCGGCACCGACGGCCGGCTCATCCTCGACGAGCTGCGCATCTCCGACGCCGACCTGCGCTCGGTCGACAAGGTCGTCATCGTCGCCTGCGGCACCGCCTTCCACGCCGGCATGATCGCCAAGTACGCGATCGAGCACTGGACCCGCATCCCCTGCGAGGTCGAGGTCGCCTCCGAGTTCCGCTACCGCGACCCGATCATGGGCCCGGGCACGCTGGTCATCGCCATCTCCCAGTCCGGCGAGACCATGGACACCCTGATGGCCCTGCGGCACGCCCGGGAGCAGGGCGCCAAGGTGCTGGCGATCTGCAACACCAACGGCTCCACCATCCCGCGCGAGTCGGACGCGGTGCTCTACACCCACGCCGGCCCCGAGGTCGCCGTCGCCTCCACCAAGGCGTTCCTGACCCAGCTGGTCGCCTGCTACCTGGTCGCCCTCTACCTGGGCCAGGTGCGCGGCACCAAGTGGGGCGACGAGATCCTCGCCGTCATCAAGGAGCTCGGCGACGCGCCCAAGCAGGTCGAGCAGGTCCTGGAGACCATGGAGCCGGTGCGCGAGCTGGCCCGCTCGCTCGCCGACGCGCGCTCGGTGCTGTTCCTCGGCCGTCACGTCGGCTTCCCGGTGGCCCTGGAGGGCGCGCTCAAGCTCAAGGAGCTGGCGTACATGCACGCCGAGGGCTTCGCGGCGGGCGAGCTCAAGCACGGCCCGATCGCGCTGATCGAGGAGGGGCTGCCGGTCGTCGTGGTCGTCCCCTCGCCGCGCGGGCGGTCGATCCTGCACGACAAGATCGTCTCCAACATCCAGGAGATCCGGGCCCGTGGCGCCCGCACCATCGTGATCGCGGAGGAGGGCGACGAGGCGGTCGTCCCGTACGCGGACCACCTGATCCGCATCCCGGTCACCCCGACCCTGCTCCAGCCGCTGGTCTCCACCGTGCCGCTCCAGGTCTTCGCGTGCGAGCTGGCGACGGCCAAGGGCCACGAGGTCGACCAGCCGCGCAACCTGGCCAAGTCGGTCACCGTCGAGTAGTACGGCGTGGTGCCCCTGCGGTGGCTGTGCCCTACCGCAGGGGCGCCGTGTCGAGCGTGAAGGAGAAGGGGGCGGGCAGGTCGATGTTCCCGCCGAACTTGACCTTGGTGAGAACGGAGTAATCGCCGTTCTCGGGCGAGGTGAAGAGCGTGACCCACTTCTCGCTGCGGTCGACCAGCAGGTAGCACGGGACATCTGCAGCGGCGTAGCCCAGGCGCTTCGGCTCGCGGTCCCTGCGCGGATCGGTCCCGGTGATTTCGAAGACCAGAAGGACCCCTTCTGCTGAGGATCAGGGCTCGGCGTCCTTGAAATGGCCGACTGGGCTCACGGTGCCGTCGGGAATGAAACGGCCGTGGGGTGTTGTCAGTCCCTTGTCCCCCGATAGGTCCAGATCGATCGCGGCCTTGTCCGTGAAGTGCTGGCTGAGCAGCGAGAACGCGGCTTCGTGGCCGCCGTCCGGCGGCGGCGTCAGCACGATCTCTCCATCGAGTTCAATGAGTTCGGCCCTGAAACCCTGCGGCGTTTTCAGTTCCAGGAACACCTGAAGAATCTCCACGGGCGGCACACTATGCGCGCGGACCGGCACCGGTGGGGGATCGAAGTGGTTGTCACTCGAAAGTGTCCCGCAGCTCGGCCTGCCGTGGGGCGGTGGCGCGGGCTAGCGTCGGCGGTACGTCGACTGCTGAAGGAGCCCTCGCATGCGTCATGCCCATCGGGTGGAAGTCGTCCGGGCCGCCGAGGCCGCGCTGATGGCGCGGCTGCCGGAGGGGATGCTGATGCAGCGGGCGGCCGCCGGGCTGGCGGCGACCTGTGCCCGGCTGCTGGCGGGGCGTCGGGGGCGGGTGTACGGCAGTCGGGTGGTGGTGCTGGCCGGCAGCGGGGACAACGGGGGTGACGCCCTGTACGCCGGGGCGGCGCTGGCCCGGCGGGGCGCGCGGGTGACGGCGGTGCTGCTCGCGCCGGAGCGTGCGCACGCGGGCGGGCTGGCCGCGCTGCGGGCTTCCGGCGGGCGGGTGGTGCTGGATCAGGAAGTCGGCCTGGCCGATTTCTCGCGCGCCGACCTGGTGCTGGACGGCATCGTCGGCATCGGCGGCCGGGGCGGGCTGCGGGACGGGGCCCTGCCGTACGCGCGGGCCGGGCGGCGCGGGGTCGTGGTGGCCGTGGACCTGCCCAGCGGGGTCGACGCCGATACCGGCGAGGTGCCGGGCGAGGCGCTGCGCGCGGACGTCACGGTCTGCTTCGGCACGTACAAGCCGGGCTTGCTGGTCGACCCGGGAGCCTCCTACGCGGGCGCCGTCCAACTGGTCGGGATCGGACTGGAGCCGCCCGCGCCGGAGGTGACGGCCCTGCAGCACGCGGACGTGGCGGCGCTGCTGCCGCTGCCGGGCGTCGAGAGCGACAAGTACCGGCGGGGCGTGGTCGGGGTGGCGGCCGGTTCGGCGACGTACCCGGGCGCGGCGCTGCTGGCGGTCGCCGGGGCGCTGCACGGCGGTGCGGGCGCCGTCCGGTACGTCGGCACGGCGGCCGAGGAGGTGGTGCGGCGCTTCCCGGAGGTGCTGGTCACCGAGGGCGGGCCGGCCGGGGCCGGGCGGGTGCAGGCCTGGGTGGTCGGGCCGGGCGGCGGCGAGGGGGCGCGGCAGGCGCTGGCCGAGGCACTGTCGAGCGACGTCCCGGTCCTGGTGGACGCGGACGGGCTGACCGAGCTGGCCCGGCTCGGCCCGGACGCGCTGGCCGGCCGGACGGCCCCCACCCTGCTCACCCCGCACACCGGCGAGGCCGCCCGGCTGCTCGCGGGCGCCGACGGCGCCGCGCCGCCGCCCGCCGACTCGCTGGCCGCCGCCCGGCTGGCCACCGCCCGCCGGCTGGCGGCCGCCTACCGGGCGACGGTCCTGCTCAAGGGCTCCACCACGGTGATCGCCGACCCGGGCGGCGCCGTCCGGGTCAACCCGACCGGCACGTCCTGGCTGGCCACCGCAGGCAGCGGCGACGTCCTGGCCGGCCTGGCGGGCTCCCTGCTGGCGGCCGGCCTGGCGCCGCTGGACGCCGCGTCGGTCGGCGCCTACCTGCACGGCCTGGCGGGCCGCCACGCGGCGGGCGACCCGGGCGCGCCGGTGACGGCGCCGGCGGTGGCGCAGGCGCTGCCTGCGGTGTGGCGGGCGGTGCGGGAGGCGTAGGCCCGGGGGCGTGCGGTGCGGCCGGGGCGGGCGGTGCGGAACCGATCGGTCCTCCGTGCGCGTCCGGAACAGGGTGACGAGCGGTGCGCCGCAGGTCGGCGCGGTGCCGGGGGCCCTGGCACCGGCCGCCGCACGGACGGGCCGTTCGGCGAGGACTCCGGGATGTCTGGGAGACTGACCCTGATGACAACTGCGAACACGACCGGCACGGCCACCCTGACCGACGGCGTAAGGGCCGAGGCGACCATCGATCTGGCCGCCCTGCGCGGCAACCTCGCCGCGCTGCGCGAGCGCGTCGGCAGCTCGGCGGTGATGCTCGCGGTCAAGGCGGACGCCTACGGCCACGGCGCCGTCGAGTGCGCCCGCGAGGCGGTCGCGAACGGGGTCGGCTGGCTCGGCTGCGCGACGCCCGAGGAGGCGCTGGCACTGCGGGCCGCGGGCATCCGCCCGGAGCAGGCCCGCGTCCTGTGCTGGCTGTGGACGCCGGGCGGGCCGTGGCGGGAGGCGCTGCGCGCGGACATCGACATCTCGGTGAGCGGCCAGTGGGCGCTGGACGAGCTGCTGCCGGCCGTCCGGGAGACCGGCATCCCGGCCCGGGTGCACCTGAAGGCGGACACCGGTCTGGGCCGCAACGGCTGCCAGCCGCACGACTGGCCGCACCTGGTGGCCGCCGCCCGCCGCGCCGAGGCGGAGGGGCTGCTGACCGTGGTCGGCGTCTGGTCGCACTTCGCCGCCGCCGACGAGCCGGGCCACCCGTCGATCCAGGCCCAGCTGGACTCCTTCCACGCGGCGCTGGCCCGGGCCGAGGCCGCCGGGCTGCGCCCGGAGGTGCGGCACCTGGCGAACTCGCCGGCCACCCTGCTGCTCCCGCAGTCGCACTTCGACCTGGTCCGCACCGGCCTGGCCGCGTACGGGCTGTCGCCGGTGCCGGAGGTCGGGTCGCCGGCCGACTTCGGGCTGCGCCCGGTGATGGCGCTGACCGCGCGGCTGGCGTTGGTCAAGCACGTTCCGGGCGGGCACGGGGTCAGTTACGGCCACCACTACGTGACGCCGGGCCCGACCACGCTGGGCCTGGTCCCGGTCGGCTACGGCGACGGCATCCCGCGGCACGCCAGCGGCACCGGCCCGGTGCAGATCGGCGGCAAGTGGCGCACGATCGCCGGCCGGGTCGCGATGGACCAGTTCGTCGTGGACCTGGGCGGGGACACCCCCGCGATCGGCGACGAGGTGCTGCTGTTCGGCAACGGCGAGCAGGGCGAGCCGACCGCCGAGGACTGGGGCCGGGCCTGCGGCACCATCTCGTACGAGATCGTGACCCGGATCGGCGCCAGGGTCCCGCGCCGCTACCTGGGCGGCAGCCGCACCGAGGGCCCGGGCGCATGACGGAGGGACCGGCCGAGAGCGGCCCGGTCGCGGCGGTGGCCAAGGCGGCCGGCGCGGCCTCCGGGGTGAGCCGGGCCGGTGTGATCGGGATCTCGGTCGGCGTGCTGGCGGCCGGGGCGGCCGCCGGGGTGGCGATCGAGCGGCTGACCGTCGGCCGGGCGACCCGCCGCCGGGCCCGGGCCGAGCTGGACGCCGAGGCCCCGTACGGCTCGCTGCGCGGGCGCCCGCGGACGGTGGCCGCGCCGGACGGCACCGAGCTGTACGTCGAGCTGGACGGCACCGGCCCCGAGCCGGACGGCGACACCTCCGGCGCCGAGCCGCTGACCGTGGTGTTCTGCCACGGCTACTGCCTCAACCAGGACAGCTGGCACTTCCAGCGGGCCGCGCTGCGCGAGGGACTGCGGCTGGTCTTCTGGGACCAGCGCAGCCACGGCCGCTCCGAGCGCTCCCGCTCCTTCCTGGCCGGAGAGCCGGCCAGCATCGACCAGCTCGGCGGCGACCTCAAGGCGGTGATCGACGCCGTCGCGCCGACCGGGCCGCTGGTGCTGGTGGGCCACTCGATGGGCGGCATGACGGTGATGGCGCTGGCCGACCAGCACCCGGAGCTGTTCCGGGAGAGGGTCGCCGGGGTGGCGCTGATCGGCACGCTGGCGGGGGACTGGAACGAGGTCAGCCTCGGCCTGCCGTCGGCCGGCGCGAAGCTGTTCAAGAAGGTCGCGCCCGGGGTGATGCGGCTGCTGGGCCGCCAGGTCGAGCTGGTGGAGGCGAGCCGGCGGCTGGGTGCGGACGTCGCCGCCGTCTTCTACCGGAGGTTCTCCTTCGGCGGGCGGGACGTCGACCCGGGCGTGGTGCGGTTCGCCGAGCAGTTGCTGGACGCCACCCCGATCGACGTGGTCGCCGAGTTCTACCCGGTGTTCGCCGCGCACGAGAAGTACGCGGCGCTCGCCGCGCTGGGCGGCCTGCCGGCGCTGGTGCTGGCCGGTACGAAGGACCTGCTGACGCCGTCGGCGCACAGCGAGGCGATGGCCGAGCGGCTGCCCGGCGCGGAGCTGGTGCTGGTGGAGGGCGCCGGGCACCTGGTGATGCTGGAGCGCCCGGAGCTGGTCGACCACGAGCTGGTGGCGCTGCTGCGCCGGGCCGCCGACTTCGCCGCCGCCGCGCCGCCCCCGGCGGTCCTGGACGGCCCCTGACCCCTTCCGGCGCGCGCCGGGCCGGCGATGTGGCACGGTAGCGGTGGCGGCCGGCGGTCGGCACGCCGGTACGGACCGAAAGGCAAGACACGCGCATGGGCTCGCACGCCACTCTCACCGTCCCCACCCCGGAGCGGATGGGCCGGCTCGGCCGGGAGCTGGCCGCGCTGCTGAGGCCCGGGGACCTGGTGCTGCTCTCCGGTGAACTGGGGGCGGGGAAGACCACGCTGACCCGGGGCCTGGGGGAGGGGCTGGGAGTCCGCGGGGCGGTGACCTCGCCGACCTTCGTGATCGCCCGGGTGCACCCGTCGCTGGTCGGCGGCCCGGCGCTGGTGCACGTGGACGCGTACCGGCTCGGCGGGGACCTGGACGAGATGGAGGACCTCGACCTGGACGTCTCGCTGCCGGAGTCGGTGGTCGTGGTCGAGTGGGGCGAGGGCAAGGTCGAGCGGCTGTCCGAGGACCGGCTGGAGGTGCGGATCGAGCGCGCCCTCGGTGACACCGCCGACGAGGACGACCTGGACCCGCGCCGGGTGGTGCTGACCGGCCTCGGTCCGCGCTGGGCGGGTGTCGCGCTGGAGGCGCTCGGCTGAGGCCCGCGCCCGGGTGTGCGCCGTTTTGCCGACGGGCTGTCGGGAAGTGTTGCGGGCGGGGTGCCGGGCGTGGTGGGATGGGTGCTGCGGTTAGGTCTGCCTAACTAGGGAGGCGCCATGTCGAGCACCACCCCCGCCCCGAAGCGCGCCGGGCACGGCGCCGGGGCCGGAGAGTCCGCCCGCCGCGTCCAGGGGGCGCCGATGCGGGCGCTGCTGGCCGCCTGTGCGGCCGCCGAGGCGGTGTCCACCCCGCCCGAGCCGGAGCCCCGGCGGGCCGAGGAACCGGAGACGGGCACACCCCGCGCGGCCTGACACGCCCGAGCCGGGCTCAGGCGACCACGACCACCTTGGTGCCGTTCGGCGCGAAGTCCCAGAGCAGCTGGCCGTCCGGGCGACCGCTGCGGATGCCGCCGGTCTTGGCGTTCGGCTCGGCGGTCGGGGTCGCGCCGTCCACGGCGGCGCTGAAGCCGAACACCACGCCGTTCTGCTGCGCGAAGCGCACCACGTGCTCGATCTGCTTGCCGTCCGTCCCGGTGGTCGTCGGGGTGCGGCTGTAGACCGAGTAACTGCCCGGAGCTGGCTCGACCGAGCCCGGGGTGACCGGGAAACCGGGCGTGACCTGTGGGTTCTTCTTCGGGTCGATCAGCCAGACGTAGTGGCTGCTGATCGAGTAGACCACCCTGGTCCCGCTGCCCGAGATGGTCGGCAGCGGCGGGACCGTCGGGGTGGCCGAGGCGCTCGGCGTCGCGGAGGCGGCCGGCCCGCTGGACGTCGTGGTGCTGGCGGTCGGCTTGGCGCCGGCCGCCCGGTCCTGAGCGCCGTTGGCCTGGAAGGCCAGCAGGCTCACCACCGCCAGGGCCCCCAGGGTCAGCCCCGTGACCACCACACCAGGACCCATCTTCGCCACGTGCCGCTCCCGCCGCCGTCCCTTTACGTACGGCCCCATCGTGCCAGGTCCGTCCGGCCGGGTCGCGGCGCCCCGGATGTGTGTTCCTGGATGGCACACCTGGTCGATCGGCCGGTCGGACGAACGGCGGTCTAACCTTGACCCGTGCTGCTGCTCGCGTTCGACACCGCTACCCCCGCCGTCACCGCCGCCGTCCACGACGGCACGGCCGTCCTCGCCGAGACCCACCAGGTCGACGCCCGGCGCCACGGCGAACTGCTCCTGCCCGCGATCGACCAGGTCCTGCGGGCGGCCGGCGTCGACAAGCACCGGCTCACCGGCATCGCGGTGGGCGTCGGCCCGGGCCCGTACACCGGCCTGCGGGTCGGCCTGGTGACCGCCGCCGCGCTCGGCCACGCCCTCGGGCTGCCGGTGCACGGCGTCTGCACCCTGGACGCGATCGCCCACCAGGCCCGCGCCGAGGGCCTGGCCGGGCAGCCGTTCACGGTGGCCACTGACGCGCGCCGCAAGGAGGTCTACTGGGCCTCCTACGACGCCGACGGCCACCGCACCGAGGGCCCCGGCGTGGACCGCCCCGCCGAGCTGGCCCCGCCGCCGCGCTCGGTCGGCGCCGGCGCGCTGCTCTACCCCGATACCTTCCCCGGCGCGCACGGCCCCGAGCACGTGTCGGCCGGCGCCCTGGCGGGCTTCGCCGCCGCCGAGCTGGCGGCCGGCCGCGAGCTGCTGCCGAACGTCCCGCTGTACCTGCGCCGCCCGGACGCCCAGGTGCCGGCTGCCTTCAAGAATGTTCTAGGGGGCAAGGCGGTGCTCCCGGCGTGAAACACGGCACCACCCTGCGCCCGATGCGCTGGTGGGACATCGCGCCGGTGATGGAGCTGGAGCTGCGACTCTTCCCCGAGGACGCCTGGTCCACCGGGATGTACTGGTCCGAGCTGGCCGAGACCCACCCCGGCGGCACCCGCCACTACACCGTCGCCACCAACGCGGACGGCGCCATCGTCGGCTACGCCGGGCTGATGGCGATCGCCGGCGAGGGCGACGTCCAGACCATCGCCGTCGACGAGCGCCACCAGGGCGCCGGCCTCGGCGCGGCGCTGCTCACCGACCTGATCCGGGAGGCCGCCCGCCGCGGCTGCGCCGAACTGCTGCTGGAGGTGCGGGTGGACAACCCGCGCGCCCAGCAGCTGTACGAGCGCTTCGGCTTCCAACCGGTGGGCATCCGGCGCGGCTACTACCAGCCCGCCAACGTCGACGCGCTGGTGATGCGCCTCGACCACCCCAGCACTGACCCGAAGGACCTTAAGGACACCCGCCATGGCTGACGAACCGCTCGTCCTCGGCATCGAGACCTCCTGCGACGAGACCGGCGTCGGCATCGTGCGCGGCACCACGCTGCTGGCCGACGCGGTCGCCTCCAGCGTCAACGACCACGCCCGCTTCGGCGGCGTCGTCCCGGAGATCGCCAGCCGCGCCCACCTGGAGGCGATGGTCCCGACCATCCAGCGCGCCCTGGACACCGCCGGCGTCAAGGCGAGCGACCTGGACGGCATCGCCGTCACCGCCGGACCCGGCCTGGCCGGCGCGCTGCTGGTCGGTGTCAGCGCAGCCAAGGCGTACGCCTGGGCGCTGGACAAGCCGCTGTACGGGGTCAACCACCTCGCCTCGCACATCTGCGTCGACCAGCTGGAGCACGGCCGGCTGCCGTCGCCGACGATGGCGCTGCTGGTCTCCGGCGGGCACTCCTCGCTGCTGCTCAGCGAGGACATCACCAGCGACGTCCGCCCGCTCGGCGCGACCATCGACGACGCGGCCGGCGAGGCCTTCGACAAGGTCGCCCGGGTGCTCGGCCTGGGCTTCCCGGGCGGCCCGGTGGTCGACCGCACCGCCCGCGAGGGCGACCCCAAGGCGATCGCCTTCCCGCGCGGCCTGAGCGGCCGCAACGACCCCGCGTACGACTTCTCCTTCTCCGGCCTGAAGACCGCCGTCGCCCGCTGGGTGGAGGCCAAGCGCCGGGCCGGCGAGGAGGTGCCGATCGCCGACGTGGCGGCGTCCTTCCAGGAGGCCGTCACCGACGTGCTCACCCGCAAGGCCGTCAAGGCGTGCCGGGACAACGGCGTCGACCACCTGATGATCGGCGGCGGGGTGGCCGCCAACTCGCGGCTGCGCGAGATGGCCCAGCAGCGCTGCGACCGGGCCGGCATCCGGCTGCGGGTGCCCCGGCCGGGCCTGTGCACCGACAACGGCGCGATGGTGGCCGCGCTGGGCTCCGAGATGGTGTGGCGCGACCGCACGCCGTCCGCGCTCGACCTGTCCGCCGACTCCTCGCTGCCGGTGACCGAGGCGCACGTGCCGGCTGCGGACGTCCGGCACGGCGACGTCCACGGCCAGGCGTACCAGGCCCTCACCGGCGGCGCCGAGTGACCGTCGCCGCGATGTGGGAGGCCCGCGCCGCCACCGGCCGCGGGGCCGAACTCGCCTCCTGGGTACGGGAGGTGGCGCTGCCGGCGGTGCGCGGTTCGGCCGGGCTGGTCCGCACCGAGCTGCTCGGCGCGCCCGGCGAACGGGTGCTGCTGATCACCTGGTGGACCGGCGAGCCGGTGCCGGTCGCCGACCCGCCGGCCGACCTGCTCGGCCGCCCGGTGCACCGCTGGTCCTTCACCAGCGAGCACGTCGAATAGGCGCTGTCCGGGAACCGCCGCCCCGACCGCTACCGTGCATAGCTGAGAAGAAGCTGGACGGGAACCGGGAGCGCGCTGCGGTGAACAGGGACGGTCGGAGCAGGACCAGGACGTACGCGGTGGGGGCGCTGGCCCTGCTGGCCCTGGCCACCGGATGCGGCGACAACGGGGGCGGCGCCGCCCCGGCGGCGGCCGGCGGCAGCTCGGCGGCCACGACCCAGCCCGCCGGCGGCGGCGCCGTGCCGACCAGCCCGGCCGGCGCGCCCACCACCGCGGCCCCGGCCGGCGGGGACCCGGCGGCCTGGGCGAAGTGGAACCTCAAGCCGCTGGCGCCGGCCCCCGTGCCGCCCGCGGACAAGCCCATCAAGCTCGAACGGACCGGCCCGGTACCGGTGTTCAGCGAGGTGAAGACGAGCGACAAGGTCGTCTTCATCACCATCGACGACGGTGCCGAGAAGGACCCGAAGTTCGTCGAGATGCTGACCGAGCTCAAGGTGCCGATCTCGATGTTCCTGACCCGGGACATCGTCAAGAACGACTACGGCTACTTCAAGCCGCTCCAGGCGCTCGGCAACCACATCCAGAACCACACCGTGGACCACCCGGTGATGAGCAAGATCCCGGCGGAGAAGCAGAAGTCCGAGATCTGCGACGCGCAGTCCGCGCTCACCCAGCAGTACGGCACCGCCCCGCTGCTGTTCCGCCCGCCGTTCGGGGACGGCGCCAACACCCCGACGCTGAACAACTCGGTCCAGCAGTGCGGCCCGCGCGCGATGGTGCTCTGGCGCGAGTCGATGCAGATCCACGACATGCAGTACCAGGCGGCGGACAAGAAGCTGAAGTCCGGCGACATCATCCTGGCGCACTTCCGCGGCCCGAAGGAGCTCAAGGGCGCCACGATGACCCAGATGTTCGGCGACCTGCTGGCCCGGATCCAGGAGCAGGGCTTCTCGGTGGCCCGGCTGGAGGACTACATCCAGGCGCCCGCCTCGTAGTCCGGGCGCCCGTCTGGTGGCCGCCTCATGCGGGCCGGCCGAGCATCATCAGCGGCCCGTTGTCGGTGCGGCTGAGGATCACCGTGACGGCGTTCGGCCCGGAGGGCTTGAGCTGGCGGCGCAGCTCCTCCGGGGTGATCGCCATCCCGCGCTTCTTGATCACCACCGTGCCGACCCCGCGCTCGCGCAGCAGCGCCTTCAGCCGCTTGATGTGGAACGGCAGCACGTCGGTGAGCTCGAAGGCGTGCGCGTAGGGGGTGGCGACCAGCTGGTCCGAGGTGAGGTAGGCGATCTTCGGGTCGATCAGCCGGCCGCCCACCTGCTCGGCCACCTCGGCAACCAGGTGGGCCCGGATCACCGCGCCGTCCGGCTCGTACAGATAGCGCCCGACCGGGCCGGCCGGCGGGTCGGGCAGGTCGCCGCCGGTGAGGCTGGCGGCCTGCGGCAGCAGGGTGGCGCGGTGCGGGCGGGTGGCCCCGGTGCCGAACCAGAGCACCGCCTCCTTCACGTCGCCGTGGTCGGAGACCCACTCCGCCTCGGCGTCGGCCGGGACGGCCTCGTGCGGGATGCCCGGGGCCACCTTCAGCGCGCCGATCGGGGTCCGGCGGCCGGCCTCGATCGCCCAGGAGAGCGGCGGGGCGTACGCCTCCGGGTCGAACACCCGGCCGCGCGCCGTCCGCCGCGCCGGGTCGGTGAACACCGCGTCGTAGCCGGTGACGTCCACCTCGGCGACGTCCGCGCAGCGCACCCGGACCAGGTCGGTCAGGCCCAGCGCGGCCGCGTTGGCGACGGTGGCGGCACAGGCCGCCGGGTCCTTGTCGACGGCCAGCACCTCGATCCCGGCCCTGGCCAGCGCCAGCACGTCCCCGCCGATGCCGCAGCACAGGTCGGCCAGCCGGCGGACGCCCAGCTCGGCGAAGCGGCGCGCCCGCCACTCGGCCACGCTGCGCCGGGTGGACTGCTCGACGCCGTTGGGCGTGAAGTACATCAGGTCGGCGTCCGCCCCGAACTTCGCCCGCGCCCGCTGCCGCAGCCGGGCCTGCCCGAAGGCCGCCGAGACCAGCTCGGCCGGGTGCTCCCGCCGCAGCCTGGTGGCCAGCGCCAGCTCCTCCTCGGGCGTGAACTCGCGCAGTTCGGCGAGCAGGGCCTGGCCCTCGGGGGTCAGCAGGGGCTGGAGGTTCTCGGTGTCCACGGGGCCATTCTGGCGGGTTGGCGGCCCCACCGGCTCCGACGGTGCCGGCGCGGTGGGCGGGGCGGTCGCACGGGTGTACGGCTCCGCGCCCGCGGTTCGGGATGCCCGGGCGCGCCGTTGGCACTCTGGTTGACTGAGTGCTAACACCGGCCTATGGTCGTCCTTAGCACTCCCCACTGGGGGAGTGCTAACGCGAAGACGTGTGCCTGACCCCCGCGACGGCAGGCCCACAGGTTCGCTCCTACCCGTTAGAAACCCCGTAATCTCCGAAGGGGAGCTCGGACGTGACCACCAGCAGCAAGGTTGCCATCAAGCCGCTTGAGGACCGCATCGTGGTCCAGCCGCTCGACGCCGAGACCACCACGGCCTCCGGCCTGGTTATCCCGGACACCGCCAAGGAGAAGCCCCAGGAGGGCGTCGTCCTGGCCGTCGGCCCGGGTCGCTTCGAGGACGGCCAGCGTCTGCCGCTCGACGTCGCCGTCGGTGACATCGTCCTGTACTCGAAGTACGGCGGCACCGAGGTGAAGTACCAGGGCGAGGAGTACCTGGTTCTTTCCGCTCGCGACGTTCTCGCCATCATCGAGAAGTAAGTCGTTCCGACCCGCCCCGGATCCGTGTCCCAAGTGACAGGGGCCCGGGGCGTGGTTGTTGGTTCACGTAGTCCGGCGGCCGGTGGGCCGGCCGAAGCCCCGAGGGAATAGGGAACATGGCGAAGATCCTGCAGTTCAACGAGGACGCCCGCCGCTCGCTGGAGCGCGGTGTCAACAAGCTGGCCGACACCGTCAAGGTGACCATCGGCCCCAAGGGCCGCAACGTCGTCATCGACAAGAAGTTCGGCGCCCCGACCATCACCAACGACGGTGTCACCATCGCCCGTGAGGTCGAGCTGGACGACCCGTACGAGAACCTTGGCGCGCAGCTCGTCAAGGAGGTCGCCACCAAGACCAACGACGTCGCGGGTGACGGCACCACCACCGCCACCGTGCTGGCCCAGGCCCTGGTCAACGAGGGTCTGCGCAACGTCGCCGCCGGTGCCGGCCCGGCCGCCCTGAAGAAGGGCATCGACAAGGCCGTCGCCGCCGTCTCCGAGCACCTGCTCTCGGTGGCCCGCGAGATCGAGGGCAAGGACGACGTCGCCGCCGTCGCGTCCCTCTCCGCCCAGGACACCCAGGTCGGCGAGCTGATCGCCGAGGCGATCGACAAGGTCGGCAAGGACGGTGTCATCACCGTCGAGGAGTCGAACACCTTCGGCGTGGAGCTGGACTTCACCGAGGGCATGCAGTTCGACAAGGGCTACCTGTCGCCGTACTTCGTCACCGACGCGGAGCGGCAGGAGGCGGTCCTGGAGGACCCGTACATCCTGATCAACCAGGGCAAGATCTCCTCCATCCAGGAGCTGCTGCCGCTGCTGGAGAAGATCCTCCAGGGCGGTGCCTCCCGGCCGCTGCTGATCATCGCCGAGGACGTCGACGGCGAGGCGCTGTCCACCCTCGTGGTGAACAAGATCCGCGGCACCTTCAACGCGGTCGCCGTCAAGGCCCCGGGCTTCGGCGACCGCCGCAAAGCGATCCTCGGCGACCTGGCCACCCTGACCGGCGGCACGGTCATCTCCGAGGAGGTCGGCCTCAAGCTCGACCAGGTCGGCGTGGACGTGCTGGGCACCGCCCGCCGGGTGACCATCACCAAGGACGAGACCACCGTCGTCGACGGCGCCGGTGACACCGAGGCCGTGGCCGGCCGCGTCGCCCAGATCAAGGGTGAGATCGCCGCCACCGACTCCGACTGGGACCGCGAGAAGCTGCAGGAGCGCCTGGCCAAGCTGGCCGGCGGCGTCTGCGTCATCAAGGTCGGCGCCGCCACCGAGGTGGAGCTGAAGGAGCGCAAGCACCGCCTGGAGGACGCCATCTCGGCGACCCGTGCCGCGGTCGAGGAGGGCATCGTCGCCGGTGGCGGCGCCTCCCTGGTGCACGCCGCCAAGGTGCTGGACGGCGGCCTGGGCCTGTCGGGCGACGAGGCGACCGGTGTCGCGGTCGTCCGCAAGGCGCTGCACGAGCCGCTGCGCTGGATCGCCCAGAACGCCGGCCTGGAGGGCTACGTCATCACCTCCAAGGTCGCCGAGCTGGAGATCGGCCAGGGCTTCAACGCGGCCACCGGCGAGTACGGCGACCTGGTGAAGGCCGGCGTCATCGACCCGGTCAAGGTCACCCGCTCCGCGCTGGAGAACGCGGCCTCGATCGCCTCCCTGCTGCTCACCACCGAGACCCTCGTGGTGGAGAAGAAGGAAGAGGAGACCGAGGGTGGCCACGGCCACGGTCACGGCCACTCGCACTGACGCCTGACGGTCGGCCGGAGGCCCGGCCGCGCCCCTCGGGGTGCGGCCGGGCCTCCGGCGTGTCCGGCGTTTGAGGCTTCAATCATCAGTAGAATTTTGCCATTGGCAAAGATTGCCTTATAACTGAGGCATGATCGAGGCCCGTCACCTGCGCGTCCTGCGTGCTGTCGCCCGCACCGGCTCCTTCTCCGCCGCCGCCCGCGAGCTGGGCTGTACGCAGCCCGCCATCAGCCAGCAGATGAAGGCCCTGGAGAAGTCGGTGGACACCCCGCTGGTGGTCCGCTGCGGCCGGGGCATGCAGCTCAGCGAGGCGGGGCGGGTGCTGCTCAAGCACGCCACCGGGATCCTGGCCGGGCTCTCCGCCGCCGAGGAGGAGATCGCCGCGATCGCCGGGCTGCGGGCCGGGCGGGTGCGGCTGGTCTCCTTCCCGACCGCGAGCTCCACCCTGGTGCCGCCCGCGGTCGCCCGGCTGCGGGACAGCCATCCGGGGGTGCGCGTGTCGCTGGTCGAGGCGGAGCCGCCGGAGTCGCTGGCGATGCTGCGCGGCGGCGAGTGCGAGATCGCGCTGGCCTTCCGCTACCCGCAGTCCGACGGCGGCGCCGCGCTGCCGGCGCCCGCGCACGGGACGCCGCGCGAGGCGCGGGCCGAGGCCAACCTGGAGGCGCAGCAGCTGAGCGCCGGCTCCGACTGGTCCGATCTGGTGGTCACCCCGCTGCTGGACGACCCGCTGGTGGGCCTGCTGCCCGCCGCGCACCGGCTGGCGGGGCGCGGCAGGCCGGTGGAGCTGGCCGAGCTGGCGGGGGAGCAGTGGATCGCGGGCTGCCCGCAGTGCCGGGGGCACCTGGTGGAGCTGTGCGCGGGGGCGGGCTTCGAGCCCCGGATCGACTTCGCGACCGACGACTATCCGGCGGTGGTCGGCCTGGTGGCGGCCGGGCTGGGGGTGGCGGTGCTGCCCCGGCTGGCGCTGCAGTCGGTGCGCCCGGACGGGGTGTCGACGGTGCCGGTGCGGACGGCCGCGGGGGCGCCGGCGGTGCGGCAGGTGGTCGCGCTGACCCTGCCGGATCTGGCCGAGGTGCCGGCCGTGGCGCTGATGCTGGAGCGGCTGGCGGGGTCGGCCGGGCGCTGACCTCTGGGGCCTGAGCGTTCTGGACCGGGCTTGAACAGCCCGAAACGCCGCGAGGAAACGTTTCTTCACGGCGCGCCGTGGAGGCGGGGTTAGCGCCGGGCGATCGCCGGCGGGGTCAGCGGGACCTCCACCAGCCGGTGCCGCGAACGCCCCAGCATCTCCTCGCGCTCGTCCTCGGTCATCCCGCCCCAGACGCCGTACGGCTCGCGGACCGCCAGCGCGTGCGCCGCGCACTCGGTGATCACCGGGCAGCGCATGCAGACCTCCTTGGCACTGGCCTCGCGTGAGCTCCGCGCGGCCCCGCGTTCGCCCTCGGGGTGGAAGAAGAGCGAACTGTCCACGCCACGGCAGGCTGCGGAGAGCTGCCAGTCCCAGAGGTCCGCGTTGGGACCTGGGAGGCGGGAGAAATCTGCCATGGCTCATTCCCTTCAGAGGCTCGTCGGCCGTGGGCCGGCGCTCAGCGGGCTGCTGCTGGGCGGCGCGGCGGGCGTCGATGCACTGGTGTGGACACCTGGAAATATGACTTACGGCAACTCCATGGACAAGTCACCCACAGAGTGGCACAACAGTCAATGACCATACGAAAGCTATAAAAACGGGCAAAGTGGGCAAGGGGTTCGGCGGGCGCGGGCGTGGCATTCGGGTGGCCGACGGGCGCGCGACACCCCGCGCCGGTGTGCGGGTCGTGCGCCCACCGCGCGCGAGCTGGGCAAAAGTGCGGCGTGTGCACCGCGATGCGGCTGATCGGTAATGGGTTGGCCACGTACAGTGGTGGAGATGGCCCCGAAGGCCGTAACTCATTCGAGTGACGGTCGTTGGAAGTGCGGAGGCGGTCAGCGGGCGCCGGACGTCGGGAACGATCGCGGGATTTTGAGGCGATCAGCACGGACTCTGTCGCCGATCGGCCGTGTCGGAGAGGTTCGTACCAGCCAGGAGGCTCAACGTGACGCGGATCAGCTGCGGAGGACGACGGTCATGACTTCCGTTCTCGTTTGCGACGATTCCCCGCTCGCCCGCGAGGCGCTTCGCCGCGCGGTCGCGACCGTACCCGGTGTGGACCGGGTCACCACCGCGACGAACGGGGAGGAGGTCCTCCGCCGCTGGGTGGCCGACCGCTCCGATCTCGTTCTGATGGACGTCCGGATGCCCGGCCTCGGCGGGGTCGAGACGGTCCGGCGGCTGCTGTCCGCCGATCCGGGCGCGCGGATCATCATGCTCACCGTCGCCGAGGACCTCGACGGGGTCGCGCTCGCGGTGGCCGCGGGCGCCCGCGGGTACCTGCACAAGGACGCCTCGCGCGCCGAACTGCGGGCCACCGTCACCCAGGCCCTCGCCGACCCGACCTGGCGGCTCGCCCCGCGCCGGCTGCGCAGCCCCGACATGGGCGCGGCGCCCACGTTGACGGCGCGTGAGATCCAGGTGCTGGAGGGCATGAGCCACGGCCGCAGCAACGCCGAGATCGGCCGCGAGCTGTTCCTGTCCGAGGACACCGTCAAGACCCACGCCCGACGGCTGTTCAAGAAGCTCGGGGCCTCCGACCGCGCGCACGCGGTGGCGCTGGGTTTCCGCTGGGGCCTGGTCCGCTGACCGCCGGTGGCGCCGCCGGCTGCGGCGCGCCGCCGGCGGTTCCCGGGACGGACGCCGTCCGGGCGTGTGACGTTACGGTCCCGAGGTTGCACCATGGAGTAGTGGAGCACCTCGGGGACCAGCGGACAGGCACTGCGGCGAACCACACGGCCGCAGCACATTCGGCGGACGGCGCGAAGGACGGGACCACCGACGGCGGCGGGGCGGGAGGCGGCACGGTGCAGGAGGGGCAGGTGGTGCGCGGCGGCACGCCGTACGGCACCGCAGCGCATAACGTTCCGGTGCACAACTCCGGACGCGGTGCCGCGTTTTCCCGCGCGACCAGGCACCATGGACCGATGCGTGACGACGTCGCCGGTGCGGCCGGCCAGGCGGACCCGGTGGAGGCCGAGCCCTCCGGCCCGGGTGGCGATCCGTCGTACGCCGACCCCGGCGGCCCCGGCGCGGTGCCCGGCCCCGGTCGACCGCCGCTGCTCGGCACGGGCGGCTCCCCGCTGGTGGGCGAGCTCGTCGCGGCAGCCGTCCGCGGTGAGGGCCCGGCCATCGACGCCCTGCTCGCCTACGTCCACCCGCTGGCGCTGCGCTACTGCCGCGGCCGGCTCGTCCGGCTGCCCGGCGGCGCCCGGCACCACGTGGACGACGTCGCGCAGGAGGTCTGCGTCGCGGTGCTGTGCGCGCTGCCCCGGTACAAGGACCAGGGGCGGCCGTTCGAGGCCTTCGTCTACGGCATCGCCGCGCACAAGATCGCCGATCTGCAGCGGGCCGCGATGCGCGGGCCCGGCTCGACGGTCGTCCCGCAGGACGACCTGCCGGAGGTGCCGGACGAGGCGCTCGGCCCGGAGGAGCAGGCGCTGCTGAGCAGCGACGCGGCCTGGGCCAAGGAACTGCTCTCCAACCTGCCGGCCCGTCAGCGCGAACTGGTGCTGCTGCGGGTGGCCGCCGGGCTCTCGGCGGAGGAGACCGGCGAGGTGCTGGGGATGTCCCCGGGCGCCGTCCGGGTGGCGCAGCACCGGGCGCTCAGCCGGCTGCGGGCGCTCGCGGAGGAGTCCTCCTGAAGTCCTGACCGGCCGGAATGAGCCACGGGGGGCCGGTGTTGTCAAGGGCACACGAGGACACATTCGCCGTGCCAGTACCATGGGGTATCGGCGCCTGGGCGGGTTGCCAAAGTTTCGCGGGTGCGCGCGGGGTTCCCCTGGAGGTTCCTCCAAAACCACCCGGCTTCGGCGGTCTGCTGCGAGTGAGCGATGAACGCGCCCCACCCTCAGGGCGTGAGCGGAATAGGCCGGCCACGGAAGGTACCCCCCAAATGTCTTACAACGCCGCAGGCGTACCCGAGAAGTTCGCCATGCTCGGGCTCACGTTCGATGACGTCCTGCTGCTGCCCGGGGCTTCCGCGGTGCTGCCGAACCAGGTCGACACCTCCTCGCGGGTCTCCCGGAACGTGCGCGTCAACATCCCGCTGCTCTCCGCCGCGATGGACAAGGTCACCGAGGCGCGGATGGCGATCTCGATGGCCCGCCAGGGCGGCGTCGGCGTGCTGCACCGCAACCTGTCGGTCGAGGACCAGGCCAACCAGGTCGACCTGGTGAAGCGCTCCGAGTCCGGCATGGTCACCGACCCGATCACGGTCGGCCCGAACACCACGCTGGCCGAGGCCGACGCGCTGTGCGCCAAGTTCCGCATCTCCGGCGTGCCGATCGCGGACGAGGCCGGCAAGCTGCTCGGCATCGTCACCAACCGTGACATGGCCTTCGAGTCGGACCGCAGCCGCCAGGTCCGCGAGATCATGACCCCGATGCCGCTGATCACCGGCAAGGTCGGCATCTCCGGGGTGGACGCGATGGCGCTGCTGCGCCGCCACAAGATCGAGAAGCTGCCGCTGGTCGACGACGAGGGCCGGATCAAGGGCCTGATCACCGTCAAGGACTTCGTCAAGGCCGAGCAGTACCCGAACGCCGCCAAGGACGCCGAGGGTCGTCTGCTGGTCGGTGCCGCCGTCGGCGCCAGCGCCGAGGCGTTCGACCGGGCCCAGGCCCTGGTCGAGGCCGGTGCGGACTTCCTGGTCGTGGACACCTCGCACGGCCACAGCCACAACGCGCTGGCCTGGATCGGGAAGATCAAGTCGGCCGTCGGGATCGACGTGGTCGGCGGCAACGTGGCCACCCGTGACGGCGCCCAGGCGCTGATCGACGCCGGCGTGGACGGCGTCAAGGTCGGCGTCGGCCCCGGCTCCATCTGCACCACCCGCGTGGTCGCCGGCATCGGCGTCCCGCAGATCACCGCCATCTACGAGGCCGCGGTGGCCTGTCAGGCGGCCGGCGTGCCGGTCATCGGCGACGGCGGCCTGCAGTACTCCGGCGACATCGGCAAGGCGCTGGCCGCCGGCGCCGACACCGTGATGCTGGGCTCGCTGCTGGCCGGCTGCGAGGAGTCCCCGGGTGAGCTGATGTTCATCAACGGCAAGCAGTTCAAGTCCTACCGCGGCATGGGCTCGCTGGGCGCGATGCAGTCCCGCGGCCAGGGCCGCTCGTACTCCAAGGACCGCTACTTCCAGGCCGAGGTGGCCTCGGACGACAAGCTCGTCCCCGAGGGCATCGAGGGCCAGGTGCCCTACCGCGGCCCGCTGTCGGCCGTGCTGCACCAGCTGGTCGGCGGCCTGCGCCAGACCATGGGCTACGTCGGCGCCGCCACCATCGCCGAGATGGAGAGCAAGGGCCGCTTCGTCCGGATCACCTCGGCGGGCCTCAAGGAGAGCCACCCGCACGACATCCAGATGACCGTCGAGGCGCCGAACTACTCCAACCGCTGAGTCCGCGCTTCCGAAGGGCCCGTCGCCGCACCGCGGCGCCGGGCCCTTCGGCGCGCCCGGGGGCGGGGGCGGGCCGCCGGGGGCGGGCCCCGCGCCCCGGAGGCGAGCGCGCGAGGCAACCGGGGTGCGGGATACTGGGGGCGGCCGGGGTGACCCGGCGGGCATGAGCAACAAACCAGAAGGGCTCGAAGTGACTGAGATCGAGATCGGGCGAGGCAAGCGCGGCCGACGGGCGTACTCCTTCGACGACATCGCCGTCGTCCCCAGCCGCCGTACCCGGGACCCGAAGGAGGTCTCGATCGCCTGGCAGATCGACGCCTACCGCTTCGAGCTGCCGTTCCTGGCCGCCCCGATGGACAGCGTGGTCTCGCCGCAGCAGGCCATCGCCATCGGCCGCCTCGGCGGCCTCGGCGTGCTGAACCTCGAAGGCCTCTGGACCCGCTACGAGGACCCGCAGCCGCTGCTCGACGAGATCGCCACGATCACCGACGAGGCCGCCGCGACCCGCCGCCTCCAGGAGATCTACGCCGCGCCGATCCGCGCCGAGCTGATCAAGCAGCGGATCCAGGAGGTCCGCGACTCCGGTGTGGTCACCGCCGCCGCGCTCTCGCCGCAGCGCACCGCCGAGTTCTCCAAGGCCGTCGTGGACGCCGGCGTCGACGTCTTCGTCATCCGCGGCACCACCGTCTCGGCCGAGCACGTGTCCAGCGGCGCGGAGCCGCTCAACCTCAAGCAGTTCATCTACGAGCTGGACGTCCCGGTGATCGTCGGCGGCTGCGCCACGTACACCGCGGCCCTGCACCTGATGCGCACCGGCGCGGCCGGCGTGCTGGTCGGCTTCGGCGGCGGCGCCGCCCACACCACCCGGGGCGTCCTCGGCATCCAGGTGCCGATGGCCACCGCCGTCGCCGACGTGGCCGCCGCCCGCCGGGACTACATGGACGAGTCCGGCGGCCGCTACGTGCACGTGATCGCGGACGGTGGC
This sequence comes from Kitasatospora sp. NPDC056731, assembly GCF_040687675.1. NCBI lineage: Bacteria > Bacillati > Actinomycetota > Actinomycetes > Kitasatosporales > Streptomycetaceae > Kitasatospora > Kitasatospora sp. NPDC056731. The sequence goes on along the minus strand of NZ_JBFBNR010000006.1, from coordinate 148,345 downwards.
GTCGGCTACAGCGGCGACATCCCGAAGGCCGTCGCCTGCGGCGCCGACGCGGTGATGATCGGTGCCGCGCTGGCCCGCGCCACCGACGCGCCCGGCAAGGGCTTCCACTGGGGCATGGAGGCCGTCCACGAGGAGCTGCCGCGCGGCAAGCGGGTGGACCTCGGCACGGTCGGCACCACCGAGGAGATCCTGACCGGTCCCTCGCACACCCCCGACGGCACCATGAACCTGTTCGGCGCGCTGCGCCGCGCGATGGCCACCACCGGCTACACCGAGCTCAAGGAGTTCCAGCGGGTCGAGGTGACCGTCAACCCGGCGCTCAACCACCGCTGAGACGCGTCGTGGTGAAGGCCCCCGTCGGTTCCGCCGGCGGGGGCCTCGGGCTGTCCGGACCGGCGTCAGCCGCGGTTGGCGGTGCGGCGGGTGAGGAGGAAGCCGCCGACCAGGGCGATGCCGTAGAAGGCGAGGTCGAGCGCGCGCAGCTCGGCGCGCCAGTGCGCCAGGGCGTCGTGCGGCAGGCCGCGCGGGCCGGGGCCGGCCGCGTGCACCCGGCGGAGCTGGCCGGTCAGCTGGCCGAGCAGCAGCGCGCAGGCCGCGAGCAGCGCGCCGAGCAGCGGCAGCACCCGGCTGCGGCCGCCGAGCCGGCCGAGGGGTAAGGCGACCAGGGCGGCGAGGGCGATGGCCAGCCAGCCGAGGCTGTCCGCGGCCCGGGCCGGCGCGCAGCCGTAGGCCAGGCCGCCGAGCAGCATGGCGAGGACGGCGAGGGCGACCGCCAGGGCGGTGCGGCGGCGCGGGCCCGTCCGGTGGGAGCGGACGGTGGGGACGTATCCGGCCACCGGGACACCGGGCATACCGGGCGCGACGTAGCCCTCAGGGGAATCCAGGGTGGGTGTGACCGAGTAGTGCTGGGCGGTGCGCGGCCGGCCCGACTGGCCGTCAGCGCCTGGTGCGGGTGCGGTCATGGGCGTCGGATCCCCCCGGAAAGACGATGAGCTGCCGAACGGTAGCAGCGCCCCGGCCAGATCTTGGCGAGTTTTCGATCACAGATCGGGCACGGAGCGCCGAGCCCGATCCGGTATGCCCCGGATCGGGTGCGGGGGTCGGGTGGTCCCGGCCCCCGGGGACAGGGGATGATGGAGACTTCGGCGTTCGGGCCTGAGGCCGGGCCGACACGCCGTCACCACGACCGCCAGCAGCACATGGGGGAACGTTCCGAATGACCCAGGCGCAGGGTTCCACCGGCCGCCTCCTGGCCGGCCGCTACCGGCTGAACGGCGTGCTCGGGCGCGGCGGCATGGGCACCGTCTGGCGCGCCGAGGACGAGATGCTGGGGCGGACCGTCGCGGTCAAGGAACTGCGGATGAACGCCAGCGTCGAGGAGGAGGAGAAGCACCGGCTGATCGTCCGGACGCTGCGCGAGGCCAAGGCCACCGCGCGGATCCGGCACAACTCGGCGGTCACCGTCTTCGACGTGGTCGACGAGGACGACCGGCCGTGGATCGTCATGGAGCTGGTCGAGTCCCGCTCGCTGGCCGACGTCATCCGGGAGGACGGGCCGCTGGCCCCCGCCCGGGCCGCCGAGATCGCGCTCGACGTGCTCGGCGTGCTGAGCGCCGCGCACGCGCTGGGCATCCTGCACCGGGACGTCAAGCCGTCCAACGTGCTGATCGGCGACGACGGCCGGGTCGTGCTCACCGACTTCGGCATCGCCAGCGTGGAGGGCGACGCCTCGGTCACCTCCACCGGCATGCTGGTCGGCGCCCCCTCGTACATATCCCCGGAGCGGGCCCGCGGGCAGAAGCCCGGGCCGCCGGCCGACCTGTGGTCGCTGGGTGGCACGCTGTACGCGATGGTCGAGGGCCGGCCGCCGTACGACCGGGGCTCGGCGCTGGCCACCCTGACCGCGGTGATGACCGAGGAGCTGACCGCCCCGGTGAACGCCGGGGCGCTGCAGCCGGTGATCGAGGGGCTGCTCGCCAAGGACCCGGCCGAGCGGCTGGACGCCTCGCAGACCCGGTCGATGCTGAAGCGGGTCGTCGCGGAGGCCACCTCGAAGGCCGAGTCGACCACCGTGCACGCGCTGCCGGTCGAGGGGTCGGCCGCCGCCGCGGAGCCCGAGGAGGCCCCGGCCGAGGCCGAGGAGGGCCGCAAGCGGTCCATCGGGGGGCTGCTGGGGACGGTCCGGGTGGGCAGCCGGGCCAAGGACGAGGAGCCCGCCGCCGTGGCGGAGCCCGTCGTGGAGCCGGTGCCCGAGCCCGCTTCGCCGTCCTCGGACGTGGCATCGGGCTCGGAGTCGGGTTCGCCCGCGGCGTCGGGTTCGGTTCCGGCGGCCGAGCCGATCCGGCCGGTGACCAGCGAGTGGACCCTGGGCGCCACGCAGGCGGCCGGCGCCGACCCGCGCAACGGACGGCGGCGGCTGGCCGTCGTCACCGTGGTGCTGGTCCTGCTGCTGATCGCCGGGGTGGTCGCGGTGCTCCAGGCCGTCGGCAACGGGGACGACTCGTCGGCGAACGGCGCGGGCGCCACCTCGTCGGTCTCGACCAGCTCCGAGGCCGGGCCGAGCGGGACCCCGGCCGCCTCCGTTCCGGCGGCGGAGCCGGAGCCGGGCACCGACAAGCCCGCCCCGGACAAGCCGGCCACCGACACACCGGCCCCCGACAAGCCGGCCGACACGCCCGGCCCCACTGCGGCCAACCCGCCGGCCGCCGGCGCGCCCGCCACCACCCCCGCGCAGAGCCCGACCCCGCCGGGGGCCGCCGTCCCGGCCGGTTACCACGAGTACAAGGACCCGACCGGCTTCTCGGTCGTCCTGCCGGACTGGCTCCAGCCGGCCGGTTCGGAGGGCGTCCGCCGGATCTTCAAGGGCAACGGCAGTACCCTGACCATCGAGTGGACCACCACCCCCGGCCCCAGCGCCGTCGCCGACTGGCAGGACTCCGAGCCGGGCCTGCGTTCGAAGGTCACCAACTACCAGCGGGTCAACCTGGCCGCGATCAACTACCGGCAGTGGAGCAACGCGGCCGACTGGGAGTGGATCAGCGGCACGCCGCGCACGCACTCGCTCAACCGGGGCTTCGTCACCGGGAACCCGGCCAAGTACGGCTACGCGATCTACTGGATCACCCCGGACGCGGACTGGGGTGCCCCGGCCAACTCCCAGGCCCGGGACACGGCTTTCGCCAGCTTCCAGCCCGCGCCGTAGGGCGCTAGGCCTAGCCGATCAGGCGGGCCTTGGCCCGGGTGAACTCCTCGTCGGTGAGCGCGCCGGAGGCGTGCAGGGCGGCCAACCGCTCCAGCTGGCCGAGGAGTTGGTCGCCCGCGCCGAGTCCGGCGGGGGCGGTGTCGGCCGCCGGCCCGGCGGCCGACGCGGCCTTGCGGGCGAGCCGGGCGGCCTCCCGGAGCTGCTCGGCGAAGACGTCGGCCTTGGCCACGTCCTCGAACCGGTGCGAGCCGGTCAGTGCGACGATCGTGAGCACGTCGCCGTTGAGCTTGGTCCTGGCCACGGTCGCGTCCGTGACCGCCGTAAGCGGAACCGGGACTGGCGGTTTACCGTCCTTGAGAAAGAGCAGTCGGTGGGTGGTGAGAACGAGCACGCCCTTGCGGAAGTGGTCGGGATGGCGCCCGGCCGTCGAGGCGACCGGATTCTCGCCGTCGATGACGACCGCCTCCACCGTGCGCACGGCCTCGGCCTGATTGGCTTGGCTGTTGTTTCCCGCCACTTTGAAGGCGGTGTCGATCAGATCGGTCCAGTCCATGGGACCGAGCGTAAAGGAGCCGCTCAGTAGGCTGCTCGGCGAGCGAGAGGAACTGGCATGCGAGGCGGCCCGGAGCAGTTGCTGGCGGGGCGGTACCGGCTGACGGACCGTCCCGAACTCCTGCGGGCCCTGGCGGTGGACGACCGCACCGGGGAGTCCGTGCTGCTGCGCGCCCTGGAGCTGCCGGCGCTGCTGACCACCGGTCAGGACCTGGACGGCGAGGTGTCCGCGCACGCCGACCGGCTGGTCCGCCGGGTGGCGGCGGTCGGCTCGGCCGCGCCGACCGGGCACCCCCGGCTGCTGCGCGGGCTCGGCGCCTTCGTCGAGGGCGAACTGCTGTGGACGGTGGAGGAGCGGTCGGGCGCCATGACGCTGGCGGACCTGGCGGCGGCCGGACCGGTGCCGCCCTACCGGGCGGCCGAGCTGGCGGCGGACCTGGCCGGCGCGTTGCGGGCGCTGCACGAGGACGGACTCGTCCACGGCAACCTGACCGCCGAGTCCGTGCTGGTCTGCGAGGACGGCGCGGCGATGCTCGGCGGGCTGCTGTCCGGGGTGGCGCAGGAGGCGCTGGCCGAGGACCTCGGCGGCCCGGGCGGGCGCCGCCGGTACGAGGTGCGGGCCACCCTGGTCGGCCCGGTGGCGGAGCGCTGGCCGCTGGACGGCGGTCCGGCGGGCGACTGCTGGGCGCTCGGGGTGCTGGTGCAGCGGCTGGTCACCGGCCGCTCGCCGTTCCCGGACGGTGGCGTGCCGGAGCTGGTGTCGGCGGTCCGGGACGGGCGGCGGGAGCCTGCGGCGGCCTGCGGGCCGCTGGCGCCGCTGGTCGAGCGGCTGCTGCAGCCCGACCCCTCGCTGCGGCCGACCGCCGAGGAGGCCCGCCGGGAGTTGGCGGCGCTGCTCGCGGGCGCGCCGGAGCCGGTCGACGAGGAGTGGGCGGCGCGGGCGCTGGTGCTGAGACCGGAGGCCCCGCTGGTGCGGCGCCGGCGCGGGCGGGGTGGTGGACGAGGGCGGTCGGAGGTCGTCGTGGGCGCGAACGCCGGCGCGAACGCCGGGGCGGGCGCCGGGCGGCCGGACGAGGTGCGGCCGCCGCGGATACCTCCGGCGTTGTTCGGCCCGCTGCTGGTGGGGGGCGTGTTCCTGCTGCTGGTGCTCGGGGTGGCCGCGGTGGTGCTGTTCGCAGGCTGACGGCCCCGGAGTGTCCCGGACCGTCGGTCCGACGGGTGAGCGTGATTACCGGGGCTGGCAAGGTGCGCCTAATGTGTGCGTGGGATTTGTTCGAACAGTGGTCTGCACCAGGCCCTCCGTCGCTGTGACGGCAGACGGATGTGAGGGGGAGTGGTCGCCGATGGGCGTGCAGGACCGGCCGGAGACGGCCGAGACGGAGCGGCTGCTGGCCGGGCGGTACGAGCTGGGGGACCGGCTCGGCCGCGGCGGGATGGGGACCGTCTGGCGGGCCTGGGACCGGATGCTGAACCGCGAGGTCGCGGTGAAGGAACTGACCGTCAACCACCTGCCCGAGGACGAGCTGCAGATCCTGCACGCCCGGATGAAGCGGGAGGCCAGCGCGGCCGCCCGGATCAAGCACCCCGGCGTGATCACGGTGCACGACGTGCTGGAGCAGGACGGCCGGCCGTGGATCGTGATGGAGCTGGTGGACGGCCGCTCGCTGGCCGACGTGATCAGCCAGGACGGCACCCTGCAGCCGCGCGCCGTCGCCGAGGTCGGCAGCCAGGTGCTCGCCGCACTGCACCGCGGCCACCAACTCGGCGTCCTGCACCGCGACGTGAAGCCGGCCAACGTGCTGCTGGAGCGCGGCACCGGGCGGGTGGTGCTGCTGGACTTCGGCATCGCGACGTACGAGGGCTCGGCCGAACTGACCCGGCCGGGTGACCTGGTCGGCTCGCCGGACTACCTGGCGCCGGAGCTCGCCCAGGGCGAGCGGCCCGGGCCGGCCTCCGACCTGTGGGGCCTCGGGGCGACGCTGTACGCCGCGGTGGAGGGCCAGTCGCCCTTCCGCCGGACCTCGCCGATCACCACGCTGGCCGCCGTGGTGGGCGAGCCGCTGCCGGAGCCGGTCCGGGCCGGGCCGCTGGGCCCGGTGCTGGCCGCGCTGATGGCCAAGGACCCGGCCGAGCGACCGAACGCGGACGAGGCCGCCCGGATGCTGGCCGAGGTGCAGGCCGGGCACACGATCGGCCTGAAGCCGGTCGCGCCGCTGCGCGCGCCCACCCAGTCGGTGCCGGTGGTGGACCGCAGCGAGCGCCCGGCGGCGGAGGAGGACCCCGAGGAGGAGGACGCGCCAGGGGCGACGGCGGCGGAGGCCGAGGAGCCGACCGGGGCGCGCTCGGGGGCCGTTCCGGACACCACCGGGGGCGTGGCCGCCGAGGCGCCAGCGCCCACCGCCGAGGTCGCGCCGGTGGCGCACCCCGTCACGCCCGCGCGCGGGCCGGCCAAGCGCCGCAGCACCCTGAAGATCGTCGTGATCGCGGTGGCCGTCGGCCTGCTGGCGGCCGGCGCGACCTTCCTCGCCACCCGGCACACCACCACCGGGCACGTCGCGGCCCCCACGGCCGACGATCCCGTCCCGACCGCCTCCGTCAGCCCGGACCCGACCAGCGACGCCAGCCCGGGACCGGCGGCGCCCAACGGCTACCACTGGGTCGACGACCCGGCCGGCTTCCGCTTCCCGCTGCCCTCGGTCAGCCCGGCCTGGCAGCGCAGTGCCACGCCCGACAACCAGGTCTACTACAGCCCCGACAACAAGGTGCACTACCTGCAGTTCGCGGTCACCGTCGGCCAGTCGGTCAAGCCGCTGGAGCACCTGCGGCAGATGGAGGCCACCGTCTCCAAGAACCTGAAGGACTACAAGCAGCACAAGATGACCGGCGTCGCGGTCAACGGTCACGAGGCGGCCGTCTGGGAGTTCAGCTACCTCGCCAAGGAGGGCGGCCGGCGCCGGGCGGTCGAGGCCGAGTTCATCGACGACGACGGCACCAGCTACGCGATCTACTCGTCCAGCCCGGACCGGGGCAACGAGTGGAACGAGGCGGAGCAGCGCTTCAACGCGGTGCTGCACTACTTCACGCCGACCCGCTGACCGGGGGGCGCCCGCTCCGCCCGGCCGCGGCAGATTCTTGTTACCGACGGGTACCGGACCGGCCGCCGAGCGCCTAGGCTGCGCCGTATGTCGGACCTCACAGCAGGCGCAGCGGCCACCGAACACCCCGCGACCGGGAACCCGCCCGCCCCCGGCGGGGGCCGGACCGTCGCGGCGGCCGTCCCGCCGTCCCTGGTCGCCCGGTTGGCCGCCGGCGTCACCGCCACCGGCGAGCCCAGCCTGGTGGAGACCGTCGCCCCGCTGACCGGCGAGCGGCTGGCGAGCCTGCCCCAGTCCACCCCGGCCGACGTCGAGGTCGCCTTCGAACTGGCCCGCCGCGCCCAGCCGGCCTGGGCCGCGCTGCCGGTGCGCCGCCGCGCGGCCGTCCTGCTGCGCTTCCACGACCTGCTGCTCAAGCGGCAGGACGAGGTGCTGGACCTCGTCCAGGCCGAGACCGGCAAGGCCCGGCTGCACGCCTTCGAGGAGGTGCTGGCCACCGCCATGGCCGCCCGGCACTACGGGCGGGCCGCGCACGGCTACCTCCGGGACAAGCGGCGCGGCGGGGCGCTGCCGGTGCTCACCCACGCGGTCGAGGCCCGCCGGCCCAAGGGCGTGATCGGCCACATCTCGCCCTGGAACTACCCGCTGGAGCTGTCCGTCGGCGACGTCCTGCCCGCCTTCGCGGCCGGCAATGCCGTGGTCAACAAGCCGGACACGCAGACCGCGCTGACCGCGCTGTGGGCCCGCGAGCTGCTGATCGAGGCCGGGCTGCCGGCCGACCTGTGGCAGGTCGTGCTCGGCGACGGCCCGGTGATCGGCCCCGCCGTGGTGGAGCACGCCGACTACGTCTCGTTCACCGGCTCCACCCGCACCGGCCGCGAGGTCGCCCAGCGCGCCGCCGCCCGGCTGGTCGGCGCCTCGCTCGAACTCGGCGGCAAGAACGCCATGCTGGTCCTCGCCGACGCCGACCTCGACCGGGCCGCCGCGGGCGCCGTGCGGGCCTGCTTCTCCTCCGCCGGGCAGCTGTGCATCTCGATCGAGCGGCTGCTGGTGCACCGCTCGGTGGCCGACGACTTCCTGGAGCGCTTCGCCGCCCGCACCCGGGCGCTGCGCCTCGGCGGCGGCCTCGCCTACGGCGCCGACATGGGCTCGCTGGTCTCCGTCCGCCAGCTGGAGACCACCACCCGGCACGTGGAGGAGGCGGTCAAGGCGGGCGCCACCGTGCTGGCCGGCGGCCGGGCCCGGCCCGACCTCGGCCCGTACTTCTTCGAGCCGACCATCCTCGACGGGGTGACCCCGGACATGGCGGTCTGCGGCGAGGAGACCTTCGGCCCGGTCGTCTCCGTCTACCGCTTCGACACCGACGACGAGGCGGTGGCCGCCGCCAACTCCACGCCGTACGGCCTGAACTCCAGCGTCTGGACCAGGGACGCCCGGCGCGGCCGGGCGGTCGGGGCCCGGCTGCGCACCGGCACGGTCAACGTCAACGAGGCCTACGCGGCCGCGTACGGCTCGATCGGCTCGCCGATGGGCGGCATGGGCGACTCCGGGCTCGGCCGCCGCCACGGTGCCGAGGGCATCCTGCGCTTCACCGAGGCGCAGACCGTCGCGACCCAGCGGCTGATGCCGATCGCGCCCGCGTTCGGCCTGGACGACCGGCAGTTCGCCGCGGTGATGACCGGCGGGCTGCGGGTGCTGAAGGCGCTGCGGTTCAAGTAGCCGTCCCGGACCGTCCGATCCGGCCGTCCCGCAGTCAGGTTCGCCCGTCCCGTAGTCAGGTTCGCGTCCCGAAGGAGCAGTGGCAGATGGTGGAGTCCGGCGGTGCGGCGGAGTTCGACTACGACGTGGTCGTGGTCGGCTCCGGCTTCGGTGGTTCGGTCGCCGCGCTGCGGCTGACCGAGAAGGGCTACCGGGTCGCCGTCCTGGAGGCCGGCCGGCGCTTCGAGCGGGACGAACTGCCCAGGAACTCCTGGGACCTGCCGAACTACCTGTGGGCGCCGAAGCTCGGCCTCTACGGCATCCAGCGGATCCACCTGCTGGCCAACGTGCTGATCCTGGCCGGCGCCGGGGTAGGCGGCGGCTCGCTGAACTACGCCAACACCCTGTACGTGCCGCCGAAGGCCTTCTTCGAGGACCGCCAGTGGCGCCACATCACCGACTGGCAGGAGGAGTTGGCGCCGTTCTACGACCAGGCGCAGCGGATGCTCGGGGTCCGGCTCAACCCGACCGTCACCCCCTCCGACGTGCACCTCAAGGCCGCCGCCGAGCAGATGGGGGTGGGCGACACCTTCCACATGGCGCCGGTCGGGGTCTTCTTCGGGGACGGCCAGGACGCCGGCGGCAGGGCCGAGGCGGCGCCCGGGGACGAGGTCGCCGACCCGTACTTCGGCGGCGCCGGGCCGGCCCGCAAGGCCTGCGTGGAGTGCGGCGAGTGCATGACCGGCTGCCGGCACGGGGCCAAGAACATGCTCACCGAGAACTACCTGCACCTGGCCGAGCGGGGCGGCGCCGAGATCCACCCGCTCACCACGGTGGCCCGGATCCGGGAGCTTCCCGGCGCCGACGGGAGCCGCGGTTACGCGGTGGACGTGCGCCGGACCGACTCCCGCTCCCGCACCGACCGGGTGAAGGCGGGCGCGCGGACCATCACCGCCGCCCGGGTGGTGGTCGCGGCCGGGACGTACGGCACCCAGTCGCTGCTGCACCGGATGCGTGACGGGGGGCACCTGCCCCGGATCTCCGGCCGGCTCGGCGAGCTGACCCGCACCAACTCCGAGGCGCTGGTGGGCGCGCAGACCACCGACCGGCGCTACGGCACCCGGGTGGACTTCACCAAGGGCGTGGCGATCACCTCCTCGATCCACCCGGACGCCAGCACCCACATCGAACCGGTCCGTTACGGCAAGGGCTCCAACGCGATGGGCGCGCTGTCGATAGCCCAGGTCAAGGGCGGCGGACGGGCCCCGCGCTGGCTGCGCTACCTGGGCGGGTCGGTGCGCCACCCGGTGACCTTCGCCCGCTCGATGAACCAGCACCGCTGGTCCGAGAAGACGATCATCGGCCTGGTGATGCAGTCGCTGGACAACTCGATCACCGTCTCGCTGAAGAAGGACCTGCTCGGCAAGAGCCGGCTCACCTCCGCCCAGGGCCACGGCGCCCCCAACCCGACCTGGATCCCGGCCGCCGAACAGGGCGCCCAGGCGCTGGCCGAGCAGATCAACGGCTTCGCGGGCAGCAGCGCCGGCGAGATCTTCGACATCCCGATGACCGCCCACTTCCTCGGCGGCTGCCCGATCGGCGACGCCCCCGAAACCGGCGTGGTCGACCCCTACCACCGGCTGTACGGCCACCCGGGGATCAGCGTGGTCGACGGCGCGGCCGTCTCCGCCAACCTCGGGGTGAACCCCTCGCTGACGATCACCGCGCAGGCCGAGCGCGCCATGTCGATGTGGCCCAACAAGGGCGAGGCGGACCGCCGCCCGGCCCAGGGCGAGGCCTACCGGCGGGTCGCCCCGGTGGCGCCGGCCCGGCCGGCCGTCCCGGAGGACGCGTTCGGCGCGCTCCGACTGCCGCTGCTGCCCGTCCCGGAGGTCCCGAAGAAGCGCGGCTGAGCAGGCCCCGACGGGCCAACCCGCCCGGCTCGGTACCCGGTTGACATTCGTTCGGATCCGATGGGATAAACGGGCTTTCTGGGGGACCAGGAACTCGTCGAGCGGGGGGAAACCGGTCCATGGCCATCTGCGCATCGTGCGGCGCGGCATCGGTGGAAGGGGCGCCCGCGTGCGTCTCGTGCGGGCGGCCGCTGACGCCGCCCTCGCCGACGGCCGCCATGCCCGCGGTACCTCCCGTCGTTCCGCCGGCTGTGCCGCCCGCCGTACCGCCCCCGCCGGCGTACGGTCCGCCGTCCGCCGCGCCCGGGTACCCGCCTCCGCCTTCGCCGCCCGGCTACGGGCCGCCGCCGCCCGCGCCCGGCTACGGCCCGCCGCCCGGGTACGGCCCGGGCCACCCGCAGCCCGCCGGGCCGCCCACGCTGGGCAGTTGGGGCGCCGGGCAGCCGTACGACCCGCGGGCCGGCCGGCCGAGCGTGCTGAGCCGGCTGGTCGGCGCGGACTGGCGCCCGGCGCTCCTGGTCGCCATCGCCCCGACCGCCGTGCTGCTGCTGGCGGCGCTGATCGTGGCGGTCCCGAGCGACTACCAGTACGCCTACCTGGTCCGGGCGCCCGGGTTCGGCGAGCGCTTCGGCGCCGCCCTGTCGATGGCGCTGAGCGCGCTCGGCGCGCCGTTCAAGCTCGGGTACACCACCGCGCTGCGACGCGGCGACGCGGCGGGCATGGACGCGCTGCTCCGGGCGGTGCCGCTGACGGTCACCGTGCTGTGGGCGCTGGCGCTCTGGCTCGGCCTGCGGACCGGGGCGCGCCGCCGCCGGGCCGCCGGCCTCCAGCTCACCCGGGCCCAGGCCGCGGGCGAGGCGCTGCGCACCGCGGTGGTCCTGGCCGTAGTGACCGCGCTGCTCGGGCTGGCCGGCGGGACGTCCTGGGAGCCGCAGCGCACCGGCCTCGTCGGCCGCGCCCTCGGGGTGACGTACACCGTGGACTCCGGCTGGCTGGAGGCGACCGGCTGGACCGCCCTGCTCGCCGCGCTGACGGCCTTCGCCGTCCACGGCACCGACGCGCTGCGCTGGGCCGCCTGGCGCAGCCGGGCGGTGCGCGGCTGGGCGGTCGCCGCGCTCACGGCCGGCCGGGCGCTGGCACTGTCACTGGGCCTGGCCTCGGTGACGGGCTTCGTGCTGGTCGCCGTCAACAGCGACGAGGGCTGGCAGATCCCGGTCTCGGTGGCCTTCCTGCCCAACCTCGGCCTGGGCCTGCTCGGCCTGGGCTCGGGGGCGACCTTGCAGGCGTTCAACGGGGCGAGCGGCGGGGCGAGCGACGCGGCGGTCGCGATCGGCGGCGACTGGCGGGACACCCCCGACAGGGGGGAAATCTCCTTCTTCGACCTGCACGACCAGACCGCCGACTGGCGCTGGACCGGCCTGCTGGCCCTCGCCACGGCGGGCGTCCTCGGCTGGTCGGCGTACCGGCGGCGGCTGGACGCGGCCGACCGGCTCCGGCTGGCGGCCGTCCACGCCGTGGCGCTCACCGCGCTGATGGCGGTGGGCGGTGCGCTGATGACGACCTCGACGTCCTCGGCGACCCCGGGGTGGGACACCTTCGCCAACCAGACGGTGCTGTCCCGGGACACCTCGATCAACCTGGGCTTCGCCAGTGTGCTGGTGGCCAACCTGATCTGGGCGGCGATCGGCGCGCTGCTGGTGCCGCCGCTGCTGGCGGCCGTCCGCGGCCGGGGCGCGGTGGCCCGCGAGGACGCCTACGGCGCTCCGCCGTACGGTGCGCCCCCGTACGGCGCGGTGCCGCCGCCGGGGGCGCCGTACGAGGCCGGGTCGGAGCCGCAGCCGTACGCCTCCGGGGCGGGGGTGGGCGACGTGGTCGGCTCGGACGACGCGCCGCTGGTGCCGCCGCCCGGGGCGTCGGCCGAGGAGCCGGTCGATCCGAGCGTCTGGCGCAAGCAGCCCTGAGCCGGGCAGCCGTGGGCGGAGCGGTCTGAGCGGAGCGGCCCTGAGCCGGGCGGCCCGGACAGGGCAAAGGGCCCCGCGGGGGAACGGGGCCCTTTGTCGCTCAGCACGCGGCGTCAGGGCTGCGCCGGTGCTGGGGGTGACGGCGCCGGGGGAGGGGCGCCGTCGGGTCGGTCGGCTTCGGGGTCGCGCCGTCGCGGCCCGGCGTGGGTGGCCGGTGGCGCGGGGCGCGCACGCTCGCGGTGTGGCGGGTCGGCGCGCAGGTCTGCGCCGGGCCTTCGCTCACGGAGCGTGAGGTGGCGTACGGGGCTGCCGCCCAGTGCGGCGGCATCGGTCGGGGCCTCCACGGTGAGCCTGCCGGCCGCCGGGAGAACCGCTTCCACGCAGCATCGTGCTGGACGAAGGGCTTGCTCTGCAACCGATTCGGCACAGTTCGACCCGGCACATTTGGTGCGGGTGCCGACTCCCGGGTGTGGCCCGGGCGCGGGTGCGGGCCTCGTTCCGCCCCGTCGGGCGGTTGTGGGCAGGTGTCGACACGAGGCGTCGATGATCACGGTGTGTAGTGGTGTGAGTGGCTGCGGCGCACGGGGACGCGCGTAGCGGCGCGGGACGGGAAAGGGTGTGCGCCCGGGCGTGCCCGGCTCGCGACGGGGGTGCGACGACCGGCCCGGGCGTCCCCGGGGACCGGCCGTCCCACCTCTCGGTCCAGTCGCGGCCGGGGTCGCTGTCCCCTGCTGTCCGGCCGCGGCACCCGCGCACGGTCCCACGGCGCCGCACTCCCGGCGGGGCCGGGGCGGCGGCGCCACATGCGCCGGTGGACTGGGATGAAGCTCCACGCGTGGTCCTGCAAGTCCGTACGGCGGCGCCCCTGGCCGGGGCGAAGGCGGCGCGTCTGGCGGGCGCGGCGCGGTCGTACGGTCGTCTGAAGCAACGAAAGGCGGCCCCGCCCGGTCACGGTCGTTTGGACGGGCAGACGAGTGAAACCGGACAGCCCGGTAGAATCGGTGTCCAGACACCCCCACCCGTCGCCGCCGCGGCCCCCGCCGGGGAAGCGGTTCGGTGTGACACCTCTCGTACCGCTGCCGGAAGGCCGTCTGTGTCCTCTGCAATTCCCGTCCAGTCCGCGCCGGACAACGACACCGTCCTGGTGGTCGACTTCGGCGCCCAGTACGCCCAGCTCATCGCCCGTCGGGTGCGTGAGGCGCGGGTCTACAGCGAGATCGTGCCGAGCAGCATGCCGGTCGCCGAGATGCTCGCCAAGAACCCGAAGGCGATCATCCTCTCCGGCGGTCCGTCGTCGGTCTACGAAGAGGGCGCGCCGCAGCTCGACCGCGCGATCTTCGAGGCCGGGGTCCCGGTCTTCGGCATGTGCTACGGCTTCCAGCTGATGGCCAAGACCCTCGGCGGCACGGTCGACAACACCGGCGCCCGCGAGTACGGCCGCACCCCGCTGACCGTCAGCCGCACCGGCTCCACCCTGTTCGAGGGCGTTCCGGCGGAGCACTCGGTGTGGATGTCGCACGGCGACGCCTGCTCCGCCGCCCCGGAGGGCTTCACCGTCACCGCGTCCACCGCGGTGGTCCCGGTCGCGGCCTTCGAGAACGACGAGGCCCGCCTCTACGGCGTGCAGTACCACCCCGAGGTGCTGCACTCCGACCACGGCCAGCAGATCCTGGAGCACTTCCTCTACCGCGGCGCCGGCCTCGCCCCGACCTGGACCACCGGCAGCGTGGTCGAGGAGCAGGTCGCGCTGATCCGCGCCCAGGTCGGCGAGAAGCGCGCGATCTGCGGCCTCTCCGGCGGTGTGGACTCCGCGGTCGCGGCGGCCCTGGTCAACAAGGCCATCGGCTCCAAGCTGACCTGCGTGTACGTCGACCACGGCCTGATGCGCAAGGGCGAGACCGAGCAGGTCGAGAAGGACTTCGTGGCGGCCACCGGCGTGCAGCTGAAGGTCGTCGACGCCGCGGAGCGCTTCCTGAACGCGCTGAAGGGGGTCACCGACCCCGAGGAGAAGCGCAAGATCATCGGCCGGGAGTTCATCCGGGTCTTCGAGCAGGCGCAGGCCGAGATCGTCGCCGAGGCCGGCGAGCACGGCGAGTCGGTCGACTTCCTGGTCCAGGGCACCCTGTACCCGGACGTGGTGGAGTCCGGCGGCGGCACCGGCACCGCCAACATCAAGTCCCACCACAACGTCGGCGGCCTGCCCGAGGACCTCCAGTTCCAGCTGGTCGAGCCGCTGCGCAAGCTGTTCAAGGACGAGGTCCGGATGGTCGGCCAGGAGCTGGGCCTGCCGGAGGAGATCGTCCAGCGCCAGCCGTTCCCGGGCCCGGGCCTGGGCATCCGGATCGTCGGCGAGGTCACCCAGGAGCGGCTGGACCTGCTCCGCGACGCCGACGCGATCGCCCGCGAGGAGCTGACCGCGGCCGGCCTGGACCGCGAGATCTGGCAGTGCCCGGTCGTGCTGCTCGCCGACGTGCGCAGCGTGGGCGTGCAGGGCGACGGCCGCACCTACGGTCACCCGATCGTGCTGCGCCCGGTCTCGTCCGAGGACGCCATGACCGCCGACTGGTCGCGCCTGCCGTACGACGTGCTGGCCAAGATCTCCACCCGGATCACCAACGAGGTCCGCGACGTGAACCGCGTCGTCGTCGACGTCACCAGCAAGCCGCCGGGCACCATCGAGTGGGAGTGAGCACTCCCGCCGGCCGCTGAGCCGCTGCTGAACGGCCGTGCCGTCGTTCCCGTACCAGGGAGCGGCGGCACGGCCGTTCGCGGTGGGGCGGCCGCCCGGGTGGGGACCTCCCACCGAAAGCGATCGGGAGCGGGCAGAATGCGGACCGGACCTGTCAGGGAGTGGCGGGCCGCGAGGGAAGGTGTGAGCGATGTCGGAGGCTGGCAACTCCGTGGCGGGTGACGGGGAAGCGGGCGTCGGGGGAGCGGGTGTCGGGGGAGCGGCCGGTCTGGCCGACCGGGCGGCGCAGTGGCGGGCGTCCGCGTCCCGGTACGCGCTGCTGCCGCTGCGGCTCTTCCTCGGCGTCACCTTCGTGTACGCCGCCCTCGACAAACTGTCCGACGCGCACTACCTGGCCGGGGCGGCCGACCCGGCGTCGTTCGTCTCGCAGACCCAGGCGGCCAAGGGCGGCAGCCCGATCTCCTTCCTGCTCGGCGCCGCCCTGGACGCGCCCACCCTGTTCGCGCTCGCCGTCGCCTTCGGCGAGCTGGCGGTCGGCCTCGGCACCCTGCTCGGCCTCTGGGGCCGGGTCGCGGCGCTCGGCGGCGCGATGATCAACCTCAGCCTCTGGCTGTCCATCAGCTGGAGCGTCTCGCCGTACTACCTGGGCAACGACCTCGGCTACCTGATGGCCTGGACACCGCTGCTGCTGGCCGGCACCCCGGACCTGTCGGTGGACGGCTACCTCGCCCGGCGGGCCGGCCGGGACCGGGGGCGCGGGCTGGGCGAGGACCGCGTCAGGCGCCGGGCGCTGGTGGACGGCGGGATCGCCGCCGTCGCGATCGGCGGCGCCGGGCTGCTCACCGGCTCGCTCACCCGGACCTTCGGCCGGGCCAAGCACTCCGCGCCCAAGCAGTCCGCGGCCCCGGCCACCACCCCGGCGCCGTCCGGACCGGCCCCCTCGGTGGCCGCCGCGAGCGTGCCGGTCGGCGGCTCGGCCCAGGTCAAGGACCCGGCCACCGGGGACGCCGTCTACATCGTGCAGCCCAAGGCGGGCCAGTACTGCGGCCTGTCCGCGGTGTGCACCCACTCCGGCTGCGCGGTCGACGCCCCGAAGAACGGCCAGCTGTACTGCCCCTGCCACGGCTCCCGGTTCGACGCCGCCACCGGCGCGGTGGTCAACGGGCCGGCGGTCAAGCCGCTGCCGAAGTACACCGTCACCCAGGCCGGCGACAAGCTGAACCTCGGGCCGCTGCAGAGCTGAGCCTGATCGGGCGGGTTCAGTCCCGGCGGTCGGTGCGGCCGCGCCGGGTGACCGCCGCGACCGCACCGGCCAGGCCGCCGAGGCCGAGCACGATGAAGGTGACCGGGATGACGATCCGGCCGTTCACCGCCTGGTCGTTGAGCGCCGCGACCAGGTAGACCACCGCGATCGTGCTGAACAGCGCCCCCGCGATCAGCGAGAACAGGTCGAGCCGGTGCTTCCTCACTGCTGGACCACCTTGATGTTGCCGATCCCGACCGCGAGTTCGAGATCGAATGTGCCCTTGGACGGATGGCCGCTGCCGGGTGGCAGCAGGTAGGTGTGGCGGCCGGTGCCGTCGTTGCGGTCACCGGGGGCGGAGACGTCGCCGAGGCCCACCCGGGCCACCAGGTTCACCGTCACGTCCGGCGGCAGGATGACGGTCAGCTCGCCGGCGCCGAGTTCGACCTTGCTGGTGAGGGTGGTCCCGGCCGGGTCGAGCCCGCTCAGGTCCAGCCGGAGCTGGCCGGCCCCCAGGGAGTACCGGGGCTGGAGGTCGGCCGAGGCGATGACGGTGAAGTCGCGTTGGCCGACGGCGTTGCGCATGGAGTCCGGGGAGTGTCCGACGAAGACCAGCGCCAGGGTGAGCATCAGGCCCGTCACCGCGAGCTTGCGGGCCCGGCCGAACTTCGAGCCGATCAGCAGCGTCAGGCCGATCACCAGCAGCGCGGTGGCCAGCACGGTCGCACTCAGCACGGTGACGCTGGTGTGGCCGGCCGAGACGGACCAGACTGCGGCACCCGCGCCGATCGCCAGCAGCAGGCCGAAGAAGCCGAGCGCGGACCGCTCCCGGGGGTGCCGGGCGGCGGCGGGCCGGGGCCGGCAGGCCGGGCCGTCCTTGCGCAGCGGGTCGCCCGCGGGCAGGTCGACGCGCTGCCACCAGGGCTGGGCCGGGCCGCCCGCCGGCGGCACCGGGGTGCCGAAGGGCGGGGTGGGGCCGGCGCCGTACGGGTTGCGCTCGGGGTGGCGCGGGTCCCACAGGTAGCCGGTCGGGCCGGGGGCCGGGGAGTCGGCGGGCACCGTTCCGGCGGCGCGTTCGGCCGCGTGCCGGGCACGGGCGGCCTCGTCGTCCTCCGACCCGGACCACGGGTACGGGCCGGACTGGTCCCCGTCGGGGTAGTGGCGGTCGTACGGGCCGCCGGGGCGGCGTCGGCGCAGCCGGCCGCGGCGGCGGTCCGGGTCGTAGCGCACCGCCAGGAAGACCAGGCCGGCGAGCAGCAGCAGCGGGAACAGCTGGTCGTCCTGGCCCATCGAGGAGAAGAACACCCCGGTACCGATCACGGCCAGCAGCACCGCGCCGACCGACTGGCCGTCCACCCGGCCGGTGAGCACCCGCTGGAGTTCGGTGCGCCCGTGCCGGGTGCCGCCCCGGCCGTCCGGCACCGGCTCGGTGGGGACGATCAGCCAGGCCAGGCCGTACAGGAACAGCCCGAGGCCGCCGGAGAGGCAGAGCACCACGGTGACCACCCGGAAGACCACCGGGTCGATGTCCAGGTGCCGCCCGAGGCCGCCGCAGACGCCGGCCACCACGCGGTGGTGCTCGGTCCTGGTCAGCGGGGGGCGGTCCGGTTCCGGCGGGGCGGCGGGCCCGGTCTCCTGGATGCGGTGGTCGTCGGTCATGGGCACCATCCTCCCGGCTGCCCCGGCCCGGCCCAACCGGTGCGAGCCCTGTCCGGACCCTGACTTGTCCCTGAGAAGGGGTCAGGGACACACCCTGATGCGTCCGCGTGCGCGGGCGTGGAACCATCGGTGGCGTGGCAGCACCCGGTTCCGACCCCCGATCCCTCGCCCCCGACGCCGTGCCGTCGGGCGGCACCGACCCGACCGCGCCCGACGGCGGACGGCCGCCGTACCGCCGGCTCTACCGCAGCCCGCAGGGGCGGATGCTCGGCGGCGTCGCGCAGGGGCTCGCGGTGCACCTCGGGCTCCCGGTGCGGTGGGTGCGGCTCGCGTTCGTGCTGCTGTTCTTCGCGCAGGGGATCGGCACCCTGCTGTACGCGGCGTTCTGGTTCGTGGTGCCGATCGGCATCGGCGAGCCCGCGCAGCGCGGCGCCGCCCACTGGGTGTACGTCAACGGCGCCTTCGTCCCGACCGGGTCGGGGCAGCAGCCGGGCGGCGCGCTGAGCAAGGGCCGCGGCGGCTGGCTCGGCCGGCTGCGCGAACTGCTCCAGCACGCCCTCCAGGGCGAGCCGGCCGCGGCCCCCGCGGAGGGGGAGGACAGCGCGGCCGGAAAGACCGGGCAGGGCGGCCTCGGCCAGCTCGCCGCCCTGGTGATGATGGTGATCGGCATCACCGCCCTGCTCAACGCGCTCGGCCTGCAGACCGCCAAGCCGTACACCTGGCCGCTGCTGGCGATCGGCGTCGGCGTCGCGCTGGTCTGGCGGCAGGCCGACGACTCGCGCTGGCAGCGCTGGTTCGGCCTGGAGGAGGGCGACAAGCGGCGCGGCGCCTACACCCGGGTCGGCACCGGCGTGCTGCTCGTGGTGGCCGGCACCATCGCCTTCCTCGCCATGCAGGGCAGCGGCTCGACGCTCGGCTCGGTGGTCGAGGCCTCGCTCGCGGTGCTCGCCGGGGTGCTGGTGCTGCTCGGCCCGTACGGGCTGCGCCTGTGGCAGGACCTCGGTGCCGAGCGCACCGCCCGCATCCGCGCCCAGGAGCGGGCCGAGATCGCCGCGCACGTCCACGACTCGGTGCTGCACACCCTGACCCTGATCCAGCGCCGGGCCGAGGACCCCAAGGAGGTGCTGCGGCTGGCCCGTGCCCAGGAGCGCGAGCTGCGGCTGTGGCTGTACCGCCCGGAGGCCGCCGCCGAGGCCGCTCCCGACACCATGGCGGAGAGCCTGCGCGCCGTCGTCGCCGAGGTCGAGGACCGGCACGGCGTCCCGGTCGAGGTCGTGATCGTCGGCGACTGCCCGATGGACGAGCGGATCGCGGCCCAGATGCAGGCCGCGAGGGAGGCGACCGTCAACGCGGCCAAGTACGGTGGCGGGGGACCGGTCCAGGTCTACGCCGAGGTGGAGGGGAAGACGGTGTCGGTGTTCGTCCGCGACCACGGTCCCGGCTTCGACCCCGACACGGTGCCCGAGGACCGGATGGGCGTACGGGAGTCGATCATCGGCCGCATGAAGCGCAACGGCGGCACCGCACGGGTGCGGCCCGCGCCGGACGGCGGGACCGAGGTCGAGCTGGAGATGGAGAGAACGAATGACTGAGGCAGCGCCGGAGCGCACCGCGAGAGTCGTCCTGGTGGACGACCACCGGATGTTCCGCACCGGGGTCCGGGCCGAGATCGGCCGCACCGAGGCGACCGGCATCGACGTGGTCGGCGAGGCCGACGACGTCGAGTCGGCGGTGCGGGTCGTCGCCGAGACCCGGCCGGACGTGGTGCTGCTCGACGTCCACCTGCCCGGCGGCGGCGGTGTCGAGGTGCTGCGCCGCTCGGCCGGGCTGATGGGCGAGCAGGGCGGGGTCAAGTTCCTCGCCCTGTCGGTGTCGGACGCCGCCGACGACGTGATCGGCGTCATCCGCGGCGGCGCGCGCGGCTACGTGACCAAGACCATCACCGGCACCGACCTGGTCAACGCGATCTTTCGGATCGCCGACGGCGACGCGGTGTTCTCGCCCCGGCTGGCCGGCTTCGTCCTGGACGCCTTCGCCGCCACCGACACCCCGCCGGTCGACGAGGACCTGGACCGCCTCACCCAGCGCGAGCGCGAGGTGCTCCGCCTGATCGCGCGCGGCTACGCGTACAAGGAGATCGCCAAGCAGCTCTTCATCTCGGTGAAGACGGTCGAGAGCCACGTCTCCGCCGTCCTGCGCAAGCTCCAGCTGAGCAACCGGCACGAACTGACCCGCTGGGCCACCGCCCGCCGGCTGGTCTGAGCCCCGGCCCGGGCGGCCGAGCCCATGTGCTGCTGAGCTCCGGTCGCGAGCCCGTCCGGTCCGGTTTTCTCCGGGCCGGGCGGGCTTGTCGGTGGGTGGCCATAGACTCGGAGTGCCATGAGTAGCCTCTTTGACGACCTCCCGCTCCCCGGTTTCGAGGCACCCGCCGCCGGGTCGAAGCAGCCCGCCGTGCCCCTCGACGAGGAGCCCCCGCCGTACGAGGACGACGCCCCGTACGAGGCCTACGAGGAGGCCATCCCGGAGGGGCTGTTCCAGACCGACCACGCCGCCGAGACCTCGCGGGACGCCTGGTACCGCAACGGCGCCGCCCGCACGGTGGTGGATCCGGCACAGCTGCTGGAGGGCATGAACGACCCGCAGCGCGAGGCGGTGCTGCACGCGGGCTCGCCGCTGCTCATCGTGGCCGGCGCCGGCTCCGGCAAGACCCGGGTGCTGACCCACCGGATCGCCCACCTGCTGGGCGCCCGCGGCGTGCAGCCGGGCGAGATCCTGGCGATCACCTTCACCAACAAGGCCGCCGGCGAGATGCGCGAGCGCGTCGAGGCGCTGGTCGGCCCGCGGGCCCGGGCGATGTGGGTGTCGACCTTCCACAGCGCGTGCGTGCGGATCCTGCGCCGCGAGTCCAAGGTGCTGGGCTTCACCTCCAGCTTCTCGATCTACGACTCGGCCGACTCGCAGCGGCTGATGTCGCTGGTCTGCCGCGACCTCGACCTGGACCCGAAGCAGTTCCCGCCGAAGTCCTTCACCGCGAAGATCAGCAACCTGAAGAACGAGCTGATCGACGAGGAGACCTTCGCCGACCAGGCCGCCAACCCGATGGAGAAGAAGCTCTCCGAGGCGTACACGCTCTACCAGCGGCGCCTGCGCGAGGCCAACGCGCTGGACTTCGACGACATCATCATGACGACGGTGAACCTGCTCCAGGCCTTCCCCGACGTCGCGGAGCACTACCGGCGCCGGTTCCGGCACATCCTGGTCGACGAGTACCAGGACACCAACCACGCCCAGTACATGCTCGTCCGCGAGCTGAGCGGCGGATCCGTCGCGGCCGCGCCGAAGCGCACCGTGGACGGGGAGTTCGTGAACCCGGCCGCCGGGCGCCTGTCCGAGGTGCCGCCGGCCGAGCTGTGCGTCGTCGGTGACGCGGACCAGTCGATCTACGCCTTCCGCGGCGCGACGATCCGCAACATCCTCCAGTTCGAGGAGGACTACCCGAACGCGACCACGATCCTGCTGGAGCAGAACTACCGCTCCACGCAGACCATCCTGAGCGCCGCCAACGCCGTCATCGAGCGCAACGCCAACCGGCGCGAGAAGAAGCTCTGGACGGCCGGCGAGCACGGCGAGAAGGTCGTCGGCTACGTCGCGGACGACGAGCACGGCGAGGCCCAGTTCATCGCCGACGAGATCGACCGGCTCACCGACGCGGGCGACGCCAAGCCCGGCGACGTCGCGATCTTCTACCGGACGAACGCCCAGTCCCGCGTGTTCGAGGAGGTGTTCATCCGGGTCGGCCTGCCGTACAAGGTGGTCGGCGGGGTGCGCTTCTACGAGCGCAAGGAGGTCCGGGACGTCCTGGCGTACCTGCGGGTGCTCTCCAACCCGGAGGACACCGTGCCGCTGCGCCGGATCCTCAACGTGCCCAAGCGCGGCATCGGCGAACGGGCCGAGGCGATGGTCGACGCGCTGGCCGCACGGGAGCGGATCTCCTTCGCCCAGGCGCTGCTGCGGGTCGACGAGGCGTACGGGATGGCCGCGCGCTCGGCCAACGCGGTGAAGAAGTTCAACGTCCTGATGGCCGGGCTGCGGCAGGTCGTCGAGTCGGGCGCGGGCCCGGCCGCGGTGCTGGAGGCCGTCCTGGAGGAGACCGGCTACCTGGCCGAACTCCAGGCCTCCACCGACCCGCAGGACGAGACCCGGGTGGAGAACCTCCAGGAACTCGCCTCCGTCGCCCTGGAGTACGAGCAGGACCCGGGCGAGCGGCCCGACGCCGACGAGGAGGGCACCCCGCCGGTCGGCTCGCTGCCCGACTTCCTGGAGCGGGTCGCGCTCGTCGCCGACTCCGACCAGATCCCGGACGACGAGGAGGGCCGGGGCGTCATCACGATGATGACCCTGCACACCGCCAAGGGCCTGGAGTTCCCGGTGGTCTTCCTGACCGGCATGGAGGACGGGATCTTCCCGCACATGCGGGCGCTCAACCAGGTCAAGGAGCTGGAGGAGGAGCGGCGGCTCGCCTACGTGGGGCTCACCCGGGCGCGGCAGCGGCTCTACCTGACCCGCTCGGTGCTGCGCAGCGCCTGGGGGCAGCCCGCGTACAACCCGGCCTCGCGGTTCCTGGAGGAGATCCCGGAGGACCTGGTGGAGTGGAAGCGGAGGGGGGCGGCGCAGGCGCCGGCCGCGCGCGGCTTCTCCTCGGGGTCGTCCTGGGGCAAGTCCTCGTCGGGGGGCGGTGGTTCGCGCTCCTCGTCGGGTTCTTCGGGCTCGTCGGCCTCGTCGAAGCCGAAGGCGGGCTGGGGGCAGTCGGCGCGACGCGGCGGCCAGGCCGTCGAACGGGACGCCGTCTCGCTCGCGGTCGGGGACCGGGTCACCCACGACACCTTCGGGCTGGGCACGGTGGTGGGCGTCACCGGCGTCGGCGACCGGGCGCAGGCCACGGTCGACTTCGGCTCGGAGGGCCGCAAGCAACTGCTGCTGCGCTACGCGCCGGTGGAGAAGCTCTAGAGCGTTTCCCCGGCCGGACAGGGCCTCAGCGGGGGTCGAGCCCGTTCGAGAGGAACCACGGCAGCGGGTCGACCGGCCCGCTGCCGGCCGGGCGGATCTCGAAGTGCAGGTGCGGCCCGGTGCTGTTGCCGCTGCTGCCGACGAAGGCGATGACGTCGCCCTGCTTCACCGGCCCCTTGCGGACCTTGTACGCCCGCAGGTGGCAGTACCAGGCCTCGGTGCCGTCGGGCATCTTCAGTACCGTCATGTAGCCGTACGACGGGTTCCACTGGGTGCGGATCGTGCCGTCGGTGACGGCCATCACCTCGGAACCGCCGTCCACCGGGAAGTCGATGCCGGTGTGGCGGTTGGCCCAGTGGGTGCCGGCCTCGCCGAACAGCTCACCGAGGCCGTGCCGGGCGACCGGCATGACCACCTTGGGCTTGACGGGCTCGGCGCTCGGCTGCGCGCCCGGGGTGCCCTGCGCGCCCGGGGTGCCCTGGGTGTCGGCGGGCTGGGCGCCGGCCAGCGGCTGGCGGGCGTCACCGCGGGAGGCCTGGGCCGGGTCGCCGGCCGCGACCGCCTGCCGGGCGGCCGTCTTGGCGGCCTCGGCGCCGCCGTCGGCCGGGTTGTCCGGGCTGTTCGGGTTGCCCTGGGCGTCCGGGGCGTCGACCGCCGTCCGTGCCGTCCGGCCGGCCGCCTGGGCGTGCTGATCGGCCTCGCCCCGCACGGTGACGGCCGCCGCGGCGGCGACCCCGAGCGCGGCCACCGACGGCAGCGCGACCCGCAGCAGTGCGGTTCTGGTGGCGGCCTTGGCGGCGCCGCGGCGCTGGGTGCGGGACTCCTCGCGGGCGGCGAGGCGCAGCTCCGCACGGGTCGGGCGGGCGGCTGCGTCGGGAGCCATCGGGGGCTGCCTCCTCGGTGGGCCTGGGGCGCGTCGTCGGGCAGGGGGAGCGGCGGGGAAAGCGGCAGGGAAAAGCGGTACGGGGGAAGCGGGGAGAAATCAGCCGAGACTGTAGCCGCAAGGCCGACGCCCCGGAAAAACCTCCGGTTGTCAAGAGGTCGGCCGGGGGTCTGTGCGGTGGCCGGGTGGACGGGCATACCCACTGGTAGCAAGGCCGGGGGCTGTGACTTTGCCCTCCTCTTGGGAGGTGGCGCGGCCAACCGGGCCGGGTGGCGCTAACCTCCCCTCAGGTTGGTTATTGGCCGTTAACCGCACCCGTGGCCCGCGAGGTCCGGTCGGATGGTGGACGACGAGGTCCAGGAGGCAGTCATGAGTGTGTCGGGGCCGATCCGTGTGGTGGTCGCCAAGCCGGGGCTCGACGGTCACGACCGTGGCGCCAAGGTCATTGCGCGCGCCCTGCGCGACGCCGGTATGGAGGTCATCTACACCGGGCTGCACCAGACGCCCGAGCAGGTCGTCGACACCGCGATCCAGGAGGACGCGGACGGCATCGGGCTGTCGATCCTCTCCGGTGCCCACATGACGCTGTGCGCACGGGTGTTGGAGCTGTTGAAGGAGCGCGACGCGGCGGACATCAAGGTCTTCTGCGGCGGGATCATCCCGGACGACGACATCGCCGAGCTCAAGGCGATGGGCGTCGCGGACATCTTCACCCCGGGCACGTCCACCCGGGACGTCGTGGCCTGGGTCGCGGCCAACCTGCGGGCGGCCGGCTGAGGTTGACGGTGCGGGACGGGCCGGCCCCAGGCTTCGGCGGGGCCGGCCCGTCCTGTCGTTCTGTCGTTCTGCCGCTTCGGGAGCGGGCGGCAGGTGCCCGGGTCTCAGGTGCCAGGCGTCAGGCGTCGAGTTCGGCGAGCATCGCGGCCCGGAAGCGCAGCGTTCCGGCCAGCCGGGCGAAGGTCTCCGACCAGGCGGAGTCGGGCGCGGCCCCGGCGGCCAGCTCCTCCACGGCGGCCGCCGTCTCCGGGGCGAGCGCGCGTTCCGTCATCCCGAGCACCCCGCTGTGGCTCCACGGGTACGCGCCGGAGCCGGCGGCGCGGGCCAGGGCCGTCACCACGGCGGTGGACAGCGGCGGCGTCCACGGCGTGCCGCAGGCGCCGAGCAGTTGGAAGGCCTCGCCCAGGCCGTGCACCTCGATGAACGCGGCCGTCCAGGCGGCCCGCTCCTCGGGTGGGAGGACGGCGAGCAGCTTGGCGGGGGCGCCGGTGACGCGGGGGGCGCGGGCCCGTCCGGCGCCGCGGGCGGGCGGTGCGGGCGCCGGGCCGAGCAGCGCCCGGGCCCAGTCGGCGTCGTGCTGGCGGACGGCGGCGCGCGCCCAGGCTTCGCGCAGGTCGTCGGCCCAGCTGCTGCTGGTCTCGTCGATGCTGTCGCCGACCCGCAGGGCGAGCAGCTGCTCCGGTGCCAGGCCGGTGCTCTCGGGCCAGAGCCGCAGCGGTGCGGCGGCGATCACCTCGCCGAACCACCAGGCCCGTTCGCCGCGTCCGGTGGGGGACTTGGGCGGTATGCCGTCGCGTTGCATGGCCGCGTCGCACTCGGCGGGCGGGGTGACCAGCAGGTGCGTCCCGGCCGCGGCGAGGCGGACGGCGACCCTCGCCCGCTCGGCCATCCGCCGGGCGAGGGCCGAGCCGGGCAGGGTGGAGAGCAGTTCGGCGGCGGTGGCGCGGACGTTCTTGCTGCGGTCGCCGAGGGCGGCCTCCAGGAAGGGTTCGTCGGCGGCGGAGAGGCCGTCCTGGAGGGCGTCCAGGAAGAGCAGGCGGTCCTCGGCGCGCTCGGTGGACCAGGTGCCGCTCAGCAGCTCCAGGCCGGCGGCCGGATCGCGGCGGCGCAGCAGGGTGAGGTGGGTGACCCGCTCGGCGAACAGGCCCTCGTGCCACAGCTGGTGGTCGACGGGCCCGCCGGGCTGCTCGGCCGGGTCGGGGGTGGCGGTGCGCAGCACGAAGCGCCAGTCGGGGTTCTGCTCGGCCAGCCAGCGGCCCAGCGGTCCGGCCAGCGCGACGGCGTCGGAGCGCAGTTCGCTGCGGGCGCGGGCGGCGTCGAGCAGGCCGGGTATCAGTGCGCCGGGCGGGCGCAGACCCCGGGCGCGGGCGGTGGCGAGCCACTGCGGGAGCAGTTCGGCGAGGTTGGCCAGGGTGGCGCCGCCGCTGCCGCCGGACCGGCCGGCCAGCAGGACGGCGAGCCGGCGGGCGGCCGCCGCGGGCAGCTCGGGGCGCCGGTCCTCGGGCGCGGGCGGGCCGGGTGGTCCGGCGGCGGGGACGGGCAGGGCGCCGGCCCGGCGGCGGACGGTGGCGAGGGCGGCCAGCTCCAGCAGCGCGGTGGCCGGGTCGGCCTGGTCGACGGTGTCGGCGAGCGGCAGGGTGGTGGCCGGGAGCGGGCGGCGGTCGGTGCCGAGCAGGGCGGTGGTGTGCAGGCTCTCCCACGGGTCCTGGGTGATCGTCATCTTCGATGCTCCTGATGTGTTCTGGACGCTAGACGGTGGTGAGGCCGATCGGGCGGTCGTGGCCGGCCCAGGCCGTGACCGGGGCGAAGCCCTGGTGGCCGTACTCGCCGAAGACCGTCAGCGGGCGGCCGGTGGAGACCGCGGCCAGCCGCCACAGGGCCGCCTCCGGGAGGGCCGAGGTGCGGACGGGCAGGGTGTGGTGGCCGTCCGTCAGGTGCCAGCCGTCCGGGGTGCGGACGGGCACGGCGCCGGTGAGGACGGTCGGCCAGCTGTCCAGCCATGGGTCGTCGGCGACGGCGGTGCCGTAGCCAGCGACCGCCTCGGCGACGGTGAGGCCGTCGGGTGGGCCGGCCGGGCCGGGCTCGGGGGCGCCGTAGCGGGTGCCGAGGGCGGCGCGCAGCGGGCGGGCGCCGGGGTGGAAGGCGAGGTCGGCCTCCAGCAGGTGGCCGGTGGGCAGGGCGAGGTCGGGGGCCTGGCCGGGGCGGCCGAAGGCGAGCAGCAGGGCGGGGCGGCCGGTCTTGGCGCCGCGCAGCCAGACCCGGCGGGTGGTGAGCCGTTCGTCGGCGGAGTCGCGGCTGCCGAGCACCTGCCAGCGGTCGCGCACGGTGGGGCCGGCCAGGATCTCGGCGGTGTCGGTGGGGTAGCCGACCCGGGTGCGGACGGTGGCGGCCAGTTCGGCCGGCAGCTCGTCGACGCGGGTGGCGGCGGTGGCGAGCAGGTGCAGCATCGCGTACTCCTCCAGGAGCCGGTCCTGCGGGGCGGCGTCGAGTTCGCGGACCCGGGTGGCCAGGCCGGGGGCCTGGGCGTCGACCATTCGGGCGGCGACCTCCTCCCAGGGGCCGGCGGTGGACTGGTCGGCCAGGCCGTGCCGGATCCGGTCGGCCAGGCGAAGCCGCAGCTCGGCCGCGCCGGCCGCCACCCGGGCACCGCGCCGCTCGGCCCGGCGGCGGGCGGCGGCCGGGTCGGCGGGGGGCGCGGCGCGCTTCTCGGCGCGCTCCTCGCGGGAGGTGAGCCAGTCGGCCGCCCATGCGGCGGGTTCGGCGGCCGGGACGGCCTCCGGGGCGCCGCTCCACAGCAGGAGGAGCCCGAGCGCGTGCTTGCACGGGAACTTCCGGCTGGGGCAGCTGCACTGGTAGGCGGGCGTGGCGAGTTCGATCACGGTGCGGTACGGCGTGCTGCCGCTGCCCTTGCACTCGCCCCAGAGCGCGGTGCCGTCGGTGCCCGCCCCGGACCAGGGCGCGGGCGAGGAGAGCTTGCCGGCCGCCTTCTGCGACGCGGCGTCAGGTGCCAGGGACAGGACGTGTTCGGTGCTCCAGCGTTCCTCCATGCGACCGACGGTAGGCGGCGGCACTGACATCGGCTGACCGCCCGTCGGGAGCGCCCCGGGGTTTGTCAGTGCCGGGGTGCAGGGTGGTTCCCACAGGCCGGGACGCCGGCCCCAGCTCCCCCCGATCACCCTGCCGCCGAGGGCACCCGTGTGCCCGGCGGCCGACCCGAAGGAGCCCCCGTGACCGACGTTCTGCGGCAGCATGCCGAGGACGCCTTCGCCGGTGAACTGGCCGCGCTGGCCGCGCAGGACGACCGTCCGCGCCCGGAGCGCTGGAAGCTCTCGCCGTGGGCCGTGGCGACGTACCTGCTCGGCGGCGAACTGCCCGACGGCACCCCGATCACCCCCAAGTACATCGGCCCGCGCCGGGTGGTGGAGGTCGCCGTCACGACCCTGGCGACGGACCGCGCGCTGCTGCTGCTCGGCGTGCCCGGCACCGCGAAGACCTGGGTGTCCGAGCACCTGGCCGCGGCGGTCAGCGGCGACTCCACCCTGCTGGTGCAGGGCACCGCCGGCACCCCGGAGGAGGCCGTCCGGTACGGCTGGAACTACGCCCGGCTGCTCACCGACGGCCCGAGTCGGGACGCCCTGGTGCCCTCGCCGCTGATGCGGGCGATGGCGGACGGCAAGCTCGCCCGGATCGAGGAGCTGACCCGGATCCCGGCGGACGTGCAGGACAGCCTGATCACCATCCTGTCCGAGAAGACGCTGCCGGTGCCGGAGTTGGGCGGCGAGACGCAGGCGGTGCGTGGTTTCAACGTGATCGCCACCGCGAACGACCGCGACCGCGGCGTCAACGAGCTGTCCAGCGCGCTGCGCCGGCGGTTCAACACCGTCGTGCTGCCGCTGCCGGGCTCGCTGGAGGAGGAGGTCGACATCGTCACCCGCCGGGTGAACCAGCTCGGCCGCTCCCTGGAACTGCCCGAACTGCCCGGCGGCGCCGAGGAGATCAGGCGGGTGGTCACCGTGTTCCGCGAGCTGCGGGCCGGGATCACGACGGACGGGCGGACGAAGGTCAAGAGCCCGAGCGGCACCCTCTCCACGGCGGAGGCGATCTCGGTGGTGGCCAACGGCCTCGCCCTGGCGACCCACTTCGGGGACGGCGTGCTGCGCGCCGGGGACGTGACGGCCGGCATCCTCGGCGCCGTCGTCCGGGACCCGGTGGCGGACCACGCGGTGTGGCGCGAGTACGTCGAAGGGGTGGTGCGCGAGCGCGACGGTTGGAAGGACTTCTACCGGGCCGCCCGCGAGGAGGTGCGATGACCGCGGACGTCGCGCTGCTCGGCATCCGGCACCACGGCCCGGGCTCGGCCCGGGCGGTGGCCGCCGCGCTGGAGCGGTGGCGGCCGGACGCGGTGCTGATCGAGGGCCCGCCGGAGGCCGACGGCATCGTCCACCTCGCGGCCGGGAACGGCCTGGTGCCGCCGGTCGCGCTGCTGGCCCACGCGGTGGACGACCCGGCGAGGGCCGCGTTCTGGCCGTACGCCGAGTTCTCCCCGGAGTGGGTGGCGATCCGCTACGGCGTCGAGCGGGAGCTGCCGGTCCGCTTCATCGACCTGCCCGCCGGGTACGGCCTCGGCCCCGCCGCCGAGGCCGCCGAGGCGGGGGAGGCCGGGGAGCCGGGGGAGCCCGCCGGGCCGGTCGCCGACCCGCTGGCGCTGCTCGCCGAGGCGGCCGGGTACGACGACCCGGAGCGCTGGTGGGAGGACGTGGTCGAGCACCGCGCGCCCGGTGCGGGCGGCGCGGACGACCCGGACGGACTGGCGCCGTTCGCCGCCGTCGCGGAGGCGATGGCGGCGCTGCGCGCGGAGGGCCTCGGCGAGTCCCGGCGGGACGACCTGCGCGAGGCGTACATGCGCCAGCAGATCCGGGCCGCCCGCCGCGCCGGGCACCGCCGGATCGCCGTGGTGTGCGGGGCCTTCCACGTGCCCGCGCTGGCGGTGCTGCCGACGGTCGCGCACGACCGGGCGCTGCTCGCCGCACTGCCGCGGAAGGTGCGGACGGACATCACCTGGGTGCCGTGGACGCACCGCCGGCTCTCCCAGGCCACCGGCTACGGCGCGGGCGTGCAGTCACCGGGCTGGTACCACCATCTGTTCGGCACCGAGGGCGATCCGGTGCCGCGCTGGCTCGCCCGGGCCGCCGAACTGCTGCGCGCCGAGGACCACCCGGTCTCCTCCGCCCACGTCATCGAGGCGGTCCGGCTCGCCCGCACGCTGGCGGTGCTGCGCGGCCGCCCGCTGGCCGGCCTGACCGAGACCCTGGACGCCGTCCGGGCGGTGCTCTGCGAGGGTTCGGACGTCGCCCTGGAGCTCGTCCGGGACCGCCTGGTGGTCGGCGACGCGCTCGGCGAAGTCCCGGACGCGGCACCGGCGGTGCCGCTCCAGCGGGACCTCACCCGCTGGCAGCGCACGCTGCGGCTCAAGCCCGAGGCCGCGCCGAAGGACCTCGACCTCGACCTGCGCAAGGACACCGACGCGGCCCGCTCGCGGCTGCTGCACAGGCTGCGGCTGCTGGGTGTCGACTGGGGCGTGCCGGCCCGCTCGGCGGTCAACTCGACCGGGACGTTCCGGGAGAGCTGGCGGCTGTGCTGGCAGCCCGAGTTCGCGGTCCGGATCGCCGAGGCCGCCCAGTGGGGCACCACGGTGGAGGAGGCGGCGACCGGCAAGGCGGTCGGCACCGCCCGCGCCGCCGCCGAACTCGCCGAGCTGACCGGCCTGGTGGAGACCTGCCTGCTGGCCGGGCTGGCCGGCGCGCTGCCCGCCGTGATGCGGGTGCTCGCCGACTGCGCCGCGCTGGACACCGACGTCGCGCACCTGGCCGGGGCGCTGCCCGCGCTGGTCCGGGCGCTGCGCTACGGCGACGTGCGCGGCACCGACCACGGCGCGCTCGGCGAGGTCGCCACCGGCCTGGCCGACCGGATCTGCGTCGGGCTGCCGCCCGCCTGCGTCGGGTTGGACGCCGAGGGGGCGGCGGCGATGCGCGGCCGGCTCGACGAGGTGCACGGCGCGATCGGCCTGCTCGGCCCGGCCGCCCGTCCGGAGCCGGACGCCCCGGAAGGCCCGGATGCCCTGGACGAATCAGCGGGCCCGGGCACCTCGGCAGCCTCCCGGGGCCCGGACGGTTCCGAGGCCCTGGCCGACCGCTGGGCCGCCGCCCTGCGCTCGCTGGCCCGCCGCGAGCCGGCCGGCGGCCCGGCCACCGGCGCCCCCGGCCTGCTGCGCGGGCGCGCCGTCCGGCTGCTGCTGGACGACGGCCGGCTCGACTCCGAGGAGGCCGCCGGCCGGCTGCGGCTGGTCCTGTCCACCGCCAACGCCCCGGCGGACGCGGCCGGCTGGATCGAGGGCTTCCTCACCGGCGGCGGCGCCCTGCTGCTGCACGACCCGCGCCTGCTCGCCCTGCTCGACGAGTGGCTGACCGGCGTGCCCGGCGAGGTCTTCACCGACGTCCTGCCGCTGCTGCGCCGCACCTTCGCCGGGCTGGAGGCGGGCGTCCGCAGCACCATCGGCGGACGGGTCGCGGCCGGCCCGCTCGGCGAGGCCCCGGCGGCCCCGACCCCGGGCGGCACCCTCGACCCGGCCCGGGCCGACGCCGCCGTCCCGGTGGTGGCCCTGCTGCTCGGCGCCCGCCCCCGGATCCCCCGGCAGGCCGCCGGCCGCAACACCTGACACCCGTGAAGGAGGACCTGATGGCGACCACGACCGACGAACGGCTGCGCCGCTGGCGGCTGGTGCTCGGCGGCGAGGCCGACGGCACCGGCTGCGCCCTGCGCGGCCGGGACACCGCGATGGACGGCGCGCTGGCCGCGCTCTACCGCGGCGCGCCCGAGGAGGGCGGCCGGGGGGCCCGCGGCGGCCGGCGCAGCGCCGGGCTGGGCGGCTCGGCCCCGCAGGTGGCGCGCTGGCTGGGCGACATCCGCGAGTACTTCCCGTCCACCGTCGTCCAGCTGATGCAGCAGGACGCGATCGCCCGGCTCGGCCTGGAGCGGCTGCTGCTGGAACCCGAGATGCTGGAGGCCGTCGAACCGGACGTGCACCTGGTCGGCACCCTGCTGTCGCTCAAGCACGCGCTGCCCGAGACCACCCGGGAGACCGCCCGGGCCGTGGTCGGCAAGGTGGTCGCCGATCTGGAGCGCCGGCTCGCCGACCGCACCAGGGCCACCCTGGGCGGCGCCCTCGACCGCAGCGCCAAGGTCAACCGGCCCCGCCACCGCGACATCGACTGGGACCGCACCATCCGGGCCAACCTGAAGAACTACCTGCCCGAGCACGGCACCGTCGTGCCCGAGCGGCTGGTCGGCTACGCCCGCGCCCAGCGCGCGGTGAAGAAGGACGTCATCCTCTGCATCGACCAGTCCGGCTCGATGGCCCCGTCGGTGGTGCACTCGGCGGTGTTCGGCGCGGTGCTCGCCTCGATGCGCACGCTGGACACCCGGCTGGTCGTCTTCGACACCTCGGTGGTCGACCTCACCGAGCAGCTCACCGACCCGGTCGACGTCCTGTTCGCCACCCAGCTCGGCGGCGGCACCGACATCAACCGCGCGCTCGCCTACTGCCAGTCGAGGATCACCCGGCCGTCCGAGACCGTGGTGGTGCTGATCAGCGACCTCTACGAGGGCGGCATCCGGGACGGCATGCTCAAGCGCGTCGCCGCGATGAAGGCGGCCGGCGTCCAGTTCATCGCCCTGCTGGCGCTCTCCGACGAAGGTGCGCCCGCCTACGACCACGCCCACGCCGCCGCCCTGGCCGCCCTGGGGGCCCCGGCCTTCGCCTGCACCCCGGACGCCTTTCCGGAGATCATGGCCGCGGCGATCGAGAAGCGCCCGCTGCCGGTGCCTGACCAGGGAGTGTGAGGATTCACCCGGACGTGCGAACCGGACGACCGGCGGACGGGGGGTGCGCCGACCGCCCCCGTAGGCTGTCTGTGACGGTTCTCACCACGGACGGGCAGGCCCCGGGCGAAACAGTCCCGTCGTACGGGGATAACCTGCCAGACGGACGTGACGCGCGTGTTGATTGACGTGTGCGCCCGTGGCTGTGTGGGCCGCAAGGCCGTACCTCTGCGTACCCGCACCGCCCCGACGACCCGCAGCGAAGATCCTGCCGTGGCACGCTCGTAGAGACACAATCCGCGACCACGAACAAGGACAAACACGTGGACCTGTTCGAGTACCAGGCGAGGGACCTCTTCGCCAAGCACGGTGTGCCCGTGCTTGACGGTGATGTGATCGAGACCGCCGCAGACGCTGCCGCCATCGCGGAGCGCTTCGGCGGCCGCGCCGTCGTCAAGGCTCAGGTGAAGGTGGGTGGCCGAGGCAAGGCCGGTGGCGTGAAGCTCGCCTCCGACCCGGCTGACGCCGTCGCCAAGGCCGAGGCGATCCTCGGCATGGACATCAAGGGCCACACCGTCCACAAGGTGATGCTGGCCCAGACCGCGGACATCAAGGACGAGTACTACGTCTCGTTCCTGCTGGACCGCACCAACCGCACCTTCCTGGCGATGGCCAGCGTCGAGGGCGGCGTGGAGATCGAGGTCGTCGCCGAGGAGAACCCCGACGCGCTCGCCAAGATCCCGGTCGACGCCAACGAGGGCTGCACCCCGGAGAAGGCCGCCGAGATCGTCGCCGCGGCGAAGTTCCCGGCCGAGATCGCCGACCAGGTTGCCGACGTCCTGCAGAAGCTGTGGAAGGTCTTCATCGCCGAGGACGCGCTCCTCGTCGAGGTCAACCCGCTGATCAAGTCCGGCGAGGGCAAGATCATCGCGCTTGACGGCAAGGTCTCGCTGGACGAGAACGCCGAGTTCCGCCAGCCCGAGCACGAGGCCCTGGAGGACAAGGCCGCGGCCAACCCGCTGGAGGCCGCCGCCAAGGCCAAGGGCCTGAACTACGTCAAGCTCGACGGCCAGGTCGGCATCATCGGCAACGGCGCGGGCCTCGTGATGAGCACCCTCGACGTGGTCGCCTACGCCGGTGAGAACCACGGCGGCGTCAAGCCCGCCAACTTCCTCGACATCGGCGGCGGCGCCTCCGCCGAGGTCATGGCGAACGGCCTGGAGATCATCCTGGGCGACCCCGACGTCAAGTCGGTGTTCGTCAACGTCTTCGGCGGCATCACCGCCTGTGACGCGGTCGCCAACGGCATCGTGCAGGCCCTCGCGCTCCTGGAGAGCAAGGGCGAGAACGTCACCAAGCCGCTGGTCGTCCGTCTGGACGGCAACAACGCGGAGCTGGGTCGCAAGATCCTCGACGACGCCAACCACCCGCTGGTCCAGCGCGTGGACACCATGGACGGCGCCGCTGACCGCGCCGCCGAGCTGGCCAACAAGTAAGGAAGGGGACTTTCACACCATGGCTATCTTCCTTACCAAGGACAGCAAGGTCATCGTCCAGGGCATGACCGGCTCCGAGGGCATGAAGCACACCCGCCGCATGCTCGCCTCCGGCACCCAGATCGTCGGCGGTGTCAACCCGCGCAAGGCCGGCACCACGGTCGACGTCGACGGCACCGAGGTGCCCGTCTTCGGCGGCGTCGCCGAGGCCATGGAGAAGACCGGTGCCGATGTCACCGTCATCTTCGTGCCGCCGAAGTTCACCAAGGACGCCGTCGTCGAGGCCATCGACGCCGAGATCGGCCTGGCCGTCGTCATCACCGAGGGCGTTCCGGTGCACGACACCGCCGCCTTCTGGGCGTACGCCGGTTCGAAGGGCAACAAGACCCGGATCATCGGCCCGAACTGCCCCGGCCTGATCAGCCCCGGACAGTCGAACGCCGGCATCATCCCGGCCGACATCACCACCTCCGGCAAGATCGGCCTGGTCTCGAAGTCGGGCACCCTGACCTACCAGCTCATGTACGAGCTGCGGGACATCGGCTTCTCCTCGGCCGTGGGCATCGGTGGTGACCCGGTCATCGGCACCACCCACATCGACGCCCTCAAGGCGTTCCAGGAGGACCCGGAGACCGAGCTCATCGTCATGATCGGTGAGATCGGCGGCGACGCCGAGGAGCGTGCCGCGGCCTACATCGCCGAGCACGTCACCAAGCCGGTCGTCGGCTACGTCGCGGGCTTCACCGCCCCCGAGGGCAAGACCATGGGCCACGCCGGCGCCATCGTCTCCGGCTCCTCGGGCACCGCCCAGGCGAAGAAGGAGGCCCTTGAGGCCGCCGGTGTCAAGGTCGGCAAGACGCCGTCCGAGACCGCCCGCCTGGCGCGCGAGATCATCGCCGGCTGACGTCGGTCGACTGCGCAGCGAGCGCCCCTGCCCGTGAAGGGCAGGGGCGCTCGCGCGTTCGCGGACGCCGTCAGTGCGGTGTCGACCCGGTCGTGCACGGCAGTGGTGACCACAGCGGGCAGACCTCCGGGCCCTGTGGCGGCGGCGGGGCGCCCGCCCCCCGGGCCACTGCCGGCAGCTCCCACCGCGCGGCGGCCTGCGGCGCCGACTCCACCACGACCGCCTCCACCCCCGGCGTCGGGCTGCACCACAGGCTGCGGACGACGTTCGGCGGCCCGCCCGGCAGCGCCGGCACACCCGGCACAACAGGCGCGCCCGGCACGCCCGCGTTCGCCGTCGACAGGCACATCGACGGCTCCGGCGGCTCCGGGGAGCGGAACAGCGTCACCGGTCGGATCCCCACCAGCGTCGCCAGCGCCGCCCCGCCCACCGCCGCCGTCAGCAGCGCCGCCGCCCCCGTCCGGCTCGCCGTCCACAGCCGGTGCCGGGCCAGCAGCACCGGCACCGGCGGCCGGTGCGGCTCCGGGCAGCCCCGGACCGCCGCCCGGTGCAGCAGCCCGCTCAGGCCGTCCGCGAACCCCGGTGCCGCCGGATCCGGCCCCAGCAGCTCCGGCACCCACCGGGCCAGCGCCACCCGGGCCGCCCACACCCGCCCCTCGGCCGCCGCCAGCGTCGACTCCACCTCCACCGCGACCGCCGCCGCCGGCAGGCCCAGCCCGTCGTGCAGCACCAGCGCCCGGCGCTGCGGCCGGGACAGCCGCCGCAGCGCCTTCAGCAGCGCCCGGTCCCGGTCGGTCAGCCGGTCGTGATCGGGCAGCACCGCCTGCGACTCGTCCGCCGGCCGCACCCGGATCCGCCGGTGCGGCAGCTTCCAGGCGTGCATCCGCCGGGGCCCGCCCCGATGCCACGGGGACAGCGCCAGCTCGCACGCCCGTACCCGCACCCACCCTTCCGGATCCCCCGTCGCGGCCACCTCCGCCCAGCCCCGGCGCGCGGCCCCGAACGCCAGCCGGACGCAGTGCGCCGCCCGGTGCCGGCA
The DNA here is from genome assembly GCF_040687675.1 of Kitasatospora sp. NPDC056731. Taxonomy (NCBI): domain Bacteria; kingdom Bacillati; phylum Actinomycetota; class Actinomycetes; order Kitasatosporales; family Streptomycetaceae; genus Kitasatospora; species Kitasatospora sp. NPDC056731. The sequence continues at coordinate 112,349 of NZ_JBFBNR010000006.1, read as the reverse complement.
GGCGGTCAGCAGGAAGACCTGCTGCACCAGCCGGGTGTGCGCCTGCTCGTACAAGTCCTCGAAGCTCCCGGCCGGCCCGGTCCGCTCGCCGTCGGCCGGCGTGGCCGCGTGGGCGGGCCGCCCGGTGCCGGCGGCCGGGCCGTCGGGTCGGGTCTGCGCCGCGGGCGGGATGTCGCGGGTGCCAGGCGGTGTCATGGTGGCGGCGGGTGTGCTGATGCTCTCTCCCGGGGCGTTCGGGGCCGCCTGGGCGCTAGCGGCGTCGGCGTCGGTGGCGTGGGCGAGGGCGGGGTGGGTGGCCTGGCCGGGGTGCTCTCCTCCGGTGCCGAGGACGGGCGGGCGCGGCGGCGCGGGGTCGGGGGTACGGGGGGCGGCGGCAGGGTCCGCCTGGGCGTCGCCCGGCGCGTCGGGGCCGGGTGGTGTGGGGCCGGACGGTACGGGGTCGGGGCTCTTCGGGCGGGCGGTGGTGAGGGCGACGGCCTCGGCCTCGGTGGCCGCGCCGAGTTTGCGCATGGCCCGCTGGACGTAGCTGCGGGCGGTGGCCGGGGTGACGCCGAGGGCGGCGGCCGCCTGCGGGAGGTCGCGACCGGCGGCGAGGTGGGCGAGCACCTGGGCCTCACGGGGCGTCAGTTTCCGTAGGAGGCGCGCCGCATCCTGGTCGGGGCGGGTGGCCCGGGGTTTGCGGGGGCGGTTCTCGGGGGTGGGGGAGTCGGCGCCGGCGGGGTGTTCGGCGGTGGGTGGCGTGGTCATCAGACGCTCCGGGCCGGTGCGCCGGCGGCTTGGGGATCGGGTCTGAAAATGCGCATAAGCCAATAATCTGGGACACGGCGGCGGTTTGCCGCTTCACGGGGCATGGCGAGTCGCCTTGGCACCATGAGGCGCATGACGCAGCTGATGGGCCGTCCGATCCTGGAACTGCCGGGCGAATTGGGCGGACGCCCGTTGCCGGCCGACCTGTTGGCGGGGGTGCGGACGGCGCTGGTCGGCCTGGCGGTGGTCGGGGTGCCGGTGCTCGGACTCTGGGTGGCGACGCCGTACGCGGACAACGGGGCGACCGGCGCCACCCGGTTGGCGGGGGCGCTGTGGCTGCTCGGGCACGGTGCGCCGGTGCTGCGGGGGGATGCGGGCGCCCCGCTGACCGTCACCCCGCTGCTGCTGGGCGTGCTGGCGGTGGCTCAGTTGTACCGGGCCGCCGCCGCGGTGGCGTCGCGGCGCGGGCCCCGGCCGCGCTGGGGCGGCCCGGCGGCGGTCTGGGCGGGCTATTGCGCGGTCGCGGTGGCGGTGGTGCTGCACTGCACGGGCGCCGGGCTGTTCCGGGCCAGGGTGCTGCCGGACGTCCTGGTGGTGGGGTTGCTGGCCGGGCTGGCGACGGCGGCGGGCGCGCGTTCGGCCCGGGCCGCCGGCCCCGACGCCGTGCCCCGCCGCCCGGCGTGGCCGCTGCTGGACCGGCTGCCCGCGCCGCTCCGACCGGCCGGCGGCGCGGCGGCGGTACGCGGCTCGGTGCTGGCGGCCGGGGCGGGCCTGGTGGCGGCGGGCGGGGTGCTGGTGGCGGTGGCGGCGGCGCTGGACGCGGCGGCCGGGGGCGGGCACGGGATGGCGGTGCTCGGGCGCGGGCCGGCGGCCCTGGTCGGGCTGCTGCTGCTCGGGGTGGTGCTGCTGCCGAACGCGGTGCTCTGGGGGACGGCGTACGCCCTGGGCCCGGGGTTCGCGGTGGGTTCCGGGACGGTGGTGGCGCCGGGCGGCACCGTGCTGGGCCCCGTCCCGGAGTTCCCGATGTTCGCCCTGCTGCCGGCGGAGGGTCCGGGCGGCTGGCGGCTGGCGGCACTGCTGTTGCCGGTGCTGGCGGGGGTGGTGCCGGCGGTGCTGCTGGGGCGGGCGGCGGCCGGCCCGCGCGCAGCGGCCGAGGCGGGGTCCGGGACCGGCAACGGGGACGGGGACGGGGACGGGGGCGGCGACGGACCGTGGCCGCTCGCGGTGACGGTGGTGGCGGTGCTGGCGGCGGCGTTGCTGACCGGCGTCGCGGTGGCGGCGGCGAGCTGGCTGGCGGGTGGCGCGCTGGCGGGCGGCCGGATGGCCCGGCTGGGGCCGGCGCCCTGGTGGACGGGACCGGCGGCGGCGGGCTGGTTCGCGCTGGTGGCCGTGCCGGGCGCGCTGCTGGTACGCCATCGGGCGCTGTGCCCCGCGACCGTCCCGGAGGCCGACGAAGGGACCGACGAAGAGACCGACGAAGGGGTTGACGGAGAGGCTGACGGGCAGGCCGCCGAGGAACTCGACGCGGACGCCGACGAGGAGGCCCTGCCCGCCGCCCGCGCCCGGTCGGCCGAGCGGCTGCGCCGGGGGGCGCTGCTGCTGCGGGCCCGCGGGTACGCCGCGGTGCTGCGCCTGGGCGGGCGGGCCCCCGGGAGTGACTAGGCCCTGTCCGGCAAGACCGGCCGGACAAGGGCCTAGCCGGCGTTCCCGGTGAAGTCGACGTACCACTTGGGCGCGAACCGGTCGCAGTTGTCGGCGCCGACGGAGGTCAGCGAGTCCCGGACGCAGGTGACGTAGTCGTTGTAGTACATCCCGAGGCCGATCACCGAGGTCGCGACCACGACGGTCATCGCGCCGGTGAGGATTCCGGCGAGCGCGGCCGGGGTGAGCGGGTTCGGGGCGGCGGGCTGGCGGGCGGCGCCGGTGACGGCGGCGGCCGGGGCGGGCTTGGGGGTCCGCAGCGCGCTGATGCCCCACACGATGCCGAGCGCGCCGACGAACAGGGCGGCCCAGTGGAAGCCGGCGAACAGGCAGACCAGCGCGAGCGGCCCGGCCAGCGCGGCGTTGCGGGCCCGGCGCTGGGCGGGGTCGGCGGGGTCGAGCTTGGGCGGCTGCGGGGCCGGTGGGGTGGGGCGGCCGTCCTCGGGCCGGCCGGGGCCCCAGGGGTGCGGCGGCGGGAGCTGCGGGCGTTCGCCGGCGCCCTGGCCGCCGGTGCCGTCCGGGCCCTCGCCGGGCCAGGGGTTGCGCGGCTGCCACGGCTGGTCCGGGGCATCCGCCGGCGGCGGCGCGAAGGGGTTGCGCTCGCCGGTGTCGTCACCGCTGCTCATGGTTCAGCCATTCCTTCTCGGTCGGGGAGGCGGTCTCCCGCCTTCCCTATGATCCCGCAGCCGTTCGCCGGTCCTCAGGCGGCCTGCCCGCTGCGCGGGTGCCGGGCGGGCCCGTGCCCGGGGCGACTCCGCTGTGCGGGCCGGAGGAGATCCCCGTCTCAACTACGCGCGTAGCGCCGCCGGGAGGGTGCGGAGGCCGTCCGACCAGCCGTTATCGTGGTGACGGTCAGCAGCTCGCAGAGGTTCCCGGGTGCCCGCGTCGCGGTGGGTTCTCCTGGTGTTCCCCCTCGCTCGACCTGCCGTTCGTAGTGGCCCCACCACCGGTGGACGTACCAGCGGGCGGCGCCCGACCTACGGAGAATCGCGCAGTGGCCGCCGCCCCCGCCCAGCTCTTCCCGCCCCGTACGCCCGGACCGGCCCGCCTGGTGGTGCTGGTCTCCGGTTCCGGCACCAATCTGCAGGCGCTGCTCGACGCCGCAGCCGATCCGGCGTACGGCGCCGAGATCCTCGCCGTGGGTGCGGACCGCGACGGCATCGCGGGCCTGGAGCGGGCCGAGAAGGCGGGCCTGCCGGTCTTCGTCCACCGGGTGAAGGACTTCGCCGACCGGGCCGACTGGGACCGCGCGCTGACCGCCGCCGTCGCCGCCCACGAGCCGGACCTGGTGGTCACGGCCGGGTTCATGAAGATCCTCGGCCCCGAGTTCATCGCGGCCTTCGCCGGGCGGATCGTCAACACCCATCCCGCACTGCTGCCCTCCTTCCCCGGCGCCCACGGCGTCACCGACGCGCTCGCGTACGGGGTGAGGGTCACCGGCTGCACCGTCCACCTGGTCGACGCCGGGGTGGACACCGGGCCGATCATCGCGCAGGGCGTCGTCGAGGTCGTCGACGCCGACCACGCCGATGGCGGCGAAGCGCTGCACGAGCGCATCAAGACTGTCGAGCGCAAGCTGCTCGTCGACGTCGTGGGCCGGCTGGCCCGCGAGGGCTACCGCATCGAGGACCGAAAGGTATGGATCCCGGCATGAGTGCCAGCTCCACCACCCCCCCTGTCTCCGAGAACATCCGTCCGATCCGTCGTGCGCTGATCAGCGTGTACGACAAGACCGGTCTGGAGGAGCTGGCCCAGGGCCTGCACGCCGCCGGGGTCGCGATCGTCTCCACCGGCTCCACCGCCGGCCGGATCGCCGCCGCCGGCGTCCCGGTGACCGAGGTCTCCGAGCTGACCGGCTTCCCGGAGTGCCTGGACGGGCGGGTGAAGACGCTGCACCCCCGCGTGCACGCCGGCGTGCTCGCCGACCTGCGGCTGGAGTCGCACCGCGCGCAGCTGGCCGAGCTGGGCGTCGAGCCCTTCGACCTGGTCGTGGTGAACCTCTACCCGTTCAAGGCCACCGTCGCCTCGGGCGCCACCCCGGACGAGTGCGTCGAGCAGATCGACATCGGCGGCCCGAGCATGGTCCGCGCCGCCGCCAAGAACCACCCGTCGGTGGCCGTGGTGGTCGACCCGGCCCGTTACGTCGACGTGCTGCGGGCCGCCCAGGAGGGCGGCTTCGACCTGGCCACCCGCAAGCGCCTGGCCGGTGCGGCGTTCGCGCACACCGCCGCGTACGACGTCGCGGTCGCCTCCTGGTTCGAGGCCGGCTACGCGCCGAGCGACGAGCGGTTCCCGGAGTTCCTGGGCGCCACCTGGGAGCGGCAGAACGTGCTGCGCTACGGCGAGAACCCGCACCAGGGCGCCGCGCTGTACAGCGACGGCAGCGGCGGCCTGGCCGGCGCGGAGCAGCTGCACGGCAAGGAGATGTCGTACAACAACTACGTCGACACCGACGCCGCCCGCCGCGCCGCGTACGACCACGCCGAGCCGGCCGTCGCGATCATCAAGCACGCCAACCCGTGCGGCATCGCGACCGGCGCGGACGTCGCCGAGGCGCACCGCAAGGCGCACGAGTGCGACCCGGTCTCGGCGTACGGCGGCGTGATCGCGGTCAACCGCCCGGTCACCGTCGAGCTGGCCGAGCAGATCGCCCCGATCTTCACCGAGGTCGTGGTGGCCCCCGGCTACGAGGACGGCGCCGTCGAGGTGCTGGCCCGGAAGAAGAACCTGCGGGTGCTGCTGGCCCCCGAGGCGCCGGCCAACCGCCAGGAGCTGCGCCCGGTCTCCGGCGGCGTGCTGCTCCAGGACGCCGACCGGGTGCAGGCCGAGGGCGACGACCCGGCGAACTGGCGGCTGGCCACCGGTGAGGCGCTGTCCGAGGCCGAGCTGGCCGAGCTGGCCTTCGCCTGGCGGGCCTGTCGGGCCGTCAAGTCCAACGCGATCCTGCTGGCCAAGGACGGCGCCTCGGTGGGCGTCGGCATGGGCCAGGTCAACCGGGTCGACTCCTGCAAGCTCGCGGTCGAGCGGGCCGGGGAGCGGGCCAAGGGCGCGTACGCGGCCTCGGACGCGTTCTTCCCGTTCGCGGACGGTCCTGCCATCCTGATCGCGGCCGGCGTCAAGGCGATCGTCCAGCCGGGCGGTTCGATCCGGGACGAGGAGGTCGTCGCGGCGGCCGCCGAGGCCGGGGTGACGATGTACTTCACCGGTGCGCGGCACTTCTTCCACTGATCGCGTTCCACCGCTCGCCCGGCGCACCGCCCGGGTGACGGCATGACAGAGCGGCCCGGCTCCTCCGGAAGGGGAGCCGGGCCGCTCGTCGTCCGATCGGCTCGGACCGGGCCGGTCAGTGGTGCGGCCGGTCAGTAGCGCGGCCGGGCGAACCAGGCGACGCCGTCCTTGACGCTCATCCCGACGATCATCGTGATCGAGACCGCGAGCCACATCAGCGTGAAGACGATGCCGACCGGGTTGGCGTTGTTGGCGAACGAGCCGGCCAGCCCCAGCAGGCCGAGCAGCGCGCCGAACGAGCCGTACACCAGGGTGGTGATGCGGACCGCGGGCCCGCCCTTGCCGAACTTCACGCCCAGCGTGATGGAGAAGGCCGCGAACAGCGCGCACACGATGCCGACGACCACCAGCACGCCGGCCGCCGCGTTGCCGAAGCCGTTGAACGGGTCGCTCCCGTCGATCTGCTGGGCCCGGTTGGTGACCTCCTTGGCCGCCGCGGCGGCTATCAGGTAGATGCCGCCACCGATGATCTGCACGGCGCCGATGATGAACAGCAGCACCCGGGTGGTGACGACCAGGCCCGGCATGTTCTGCGGGACGGCCGGCGGGTAGCCGTAGCCCGGTCCGCCGCCGTAGCCCGGCGCGGGCGGCGGGTAGCCGTACCCGGCCGGCGGGGCCTGCTGGGGGTAGCCGTAGCCGGGAGCCTGCGGCGGCTGGCCGTACGGGTTGTTCGGGTCGGGCGGGTAACTCATCGATGCCTCCGGGCAGTTGCGGGGACGTGGGGACGGGACGGAGGGCCCGGTTCCGGTTGGCGAGTCGGGTCGCCGGTGGAACGGGACGCTAACGGAGGGGAGTGACAGCCCGGAGCGGATCCGGGCGCGGCCGGCTCAGGCGCGCGGTGAGAGCGCCGAGAGCGGTGAGAGCAGTGCGAGCGGAGTCGTCGACGGGCCCGCTGCGGGCAGGACGGCGCCGCAGTGGTCGGGCGGCTCGGTCTGAAGTGGTCGGCTCACGTGCTCTTTCCCCCGGGTACGCCCCCGCCGGGTGTCCGTCGGCCCGTCACCGGGCCGGGTCGCGGCAGGGAATGCCCGCATATCGTCAACCGGACGGCGGGGCCGTGTCCAGCCGGTTCCGCGCGCCGGACCGAGACTGTGGCGCAACCGCAACGTGGTCCGGGCCTTCCGTACCCGTCCGAACCCGTCCGAACCCGTCCGACCGCAGGACGGGAGGACGACGGGGGCCGGCGGGAGGACGACGGGGGTTCGAAGACGGGCCCTGGTACGGCGGCTTGCCGCGATCCGGGAGAATGGGGTCATGACTGCCCAGATTCTCGATGGCAAGGCCACCGCCGCCGCGATCAAGTCCGAACTCGCCGCCCGCGTGGCGGTCCTCAAGGCGAAGGGCGTCACGCCCGGCCTCGGCACCGTCCTGGTCGGCGACGACCCGGGCAGCCGCTGGTACGTCAACGGGAAGCACAAGGACTGCGCCGAGGTCGGCATCGCCTCGATCCAGCGCGAGCTGCCCGCCACCGCCACCCAGGAGGACGTCGAGAACGTCGTCCGCGAGCTCAACGCCGACCCCTCCTGCACCGGCTACATCGTCCAGCTGCCGCTGCCCAAGGGCCTGGACCAGAACCCGGTCCTGGAGCTGATGGACCCGGACAAGGACGCCGACGGCCTGCACCCGACCTCGCTCGGCCGGCTCGCCCTGGGCATCGAGGGGCCGCTGCCGTGCACCCCGCTGGGCATCGTCGAGCTGCTGCGCCGGCACGACGTCGAGATCAACGGCGCCGAGGTGGTCGTGGTCGGCCGCGGCGTCACCGTCGGCCGCTCGATCGGCCTGCTGCTGACCCGCCGCAGCGAGAACGCCACCGTGACCCTGTGCCACACCGGCACCCGGGACCTCGGCTACCACCTGCGCAAGGCCGACATCATCGTGGCCGCCGCGGGCGTGCCGCACCTGGTCAAGCCGGAGGACGTCAAGCCGGGCGCGGCGGTGCTGGACGTGGGCGTCAGCCGCAGCGAGGGCAAGATCGTCGGCGACGTGCACCCGGGCGTGGCCGAGGTGGCCGCCTGGATCTCCCCGAACCCCGGCGGCGTGGGCCCGATGACCCGCGCGATGCTGCTCAACAACATCGTCGTGGCGGCCGAGCGCCGCGCCGGCGTCTGACCCCGCGACCGACACCACCACGAGGGACGGCGAGCATGACGGAACCGCGACCGGCGCGGACCCCGCGCAGGCCGGTCAAGACCACCGGCACCCTGCCGCCCGAGGGCGCGGCCGCGGCCCTCGGACGCGACCACACCCTGCCGGTCCGGCAGTGGCCGATAACGCTGGTCCTGCTGGTGGTCGGGGCCGGCCTCGCGGTCACCTGGTTCGCCGACTTCAAGGACGGCTTCAAGTACGGGCTGCTGATCCTCGGCTGCGGGGTGCTGCTCGGGGCCGTCCTGCGGCTGGTGCTGCCCGAGGTCGGGATGCTGGCGGTGCGCAGCCGCTTCACCGACGTGATCGTGCTGACCTTCCTGGGAGCGTCGATCGTGCTGCTGACCCTGGTGGCGCAGCCGAACCCGTGGCTGGAGATCCCGTTGCTCGACAACATCGGCAAGTTGATCGGCCGGCCCAAGCACTGACGCCGGGGTGACCGTGACGGCCCCCGCCCTGCGAGCCAGGGCGGGGGCCGCCGTCCGTTGTGACGCATCAGCCAGGCCCGCACCCGCGGCGTACGCTTCCCTTTGCGATAACCTGACGCCGGTCTCTCGATGTCGAGAGACCATCCTCGGCTCCAGCGCGCCGGTGTGCCTGGGGCACCTGGCGATCTGCTGGAGAAGGTAGAAATGACCCGCACCCCCGTCAACGTCACCATCACCGGAGCGGCCGGCCAGATCGGCTACGCGCTGCTCTTCCGCATCGCCTCGGGCCACCTGCTCGGTGCCGACGTCCCGGTGAACCTGCGCCTCCTGGAGATCCCGCAGGGCCTCAAGGCCGCCGAGGGCACCGCCATGGAGCTCGTCGACTGCGCGTTCCCGCTGCTGCGTGACATCACGATCACCGCCAACCCGAACGAGGCCTTCGACGGCGCCAACGTCGCGCTGCTGGTCGGCGCCCGTCCGCGCACCGCCGGCATGGAGCGCGGCGACCTGCTGCAGGCCAACGGCGGCATCTTCGGCCCGCAGGGCAAGGCCATCAACGACCACGCCGCGGACGACATCAAGGTCCTGGTCGTCGGCAACCCGGCCAACACCAACGCCCTGATCGCCCAGCGCAACGCCCCGGACGTCCCGGCCGAGCGCTTCACCGCGATGACCCGCCTGGACCACAACCGCGCGGTCGGCCAGCTCTCCGTCAAGACCGGTGCGCCCGTCTCCGACATCAAGCGCGTCACCATCTGGGGCAACCACTCCGCCACCCAGTACCCGGACATCTTCCAGGCCGAGATCGCCGGCAAGCCGGCCTTCGAGGCCATCGGCAGCGACCAGGCCTGGCTGGACGAGACCTTCATCCCGACCGTCGCCAAGCGCGGCGCGGCCATCATCGAGGCCCGTGGCGCCTCCTCGGCCGCTTCGGCCGCCAACGCCGCTATCGACCACGTGTACACCTGGGTCAACGGCACCGCCGAGGGCGACTGGACCTCCATGGGCGTCGTCTCGGACGGCTCCTACGGCGTCCCGCAGGGCCTGATCTCCTCCTTCCCGGTCACCACCAAGGCCGGCAAGTTCGAGATCGTCCAGGGCCTGGAGATCTCCGACTTCTCGCGCGCCCGCATCGACGCCTCGGTCAAGGAGCTGACCGAGGAGCGCGACGCGGTCCAGGAGCTGGGCCTCATCTGAGCCCCGCGGCACAGCTTTTCCCGACGGCCCGCCGTCTCCTTCCCGGAGGCGGCGGGCCGCCGTGTGACCGGCCGCCGCCCCTTCTTCCACTCCCCGGGCGCCGGCCGGTCCTACACTGACCCGCTGTGAACGAAACCCTCGGGGACGCTCTGCTCGTCCTCGTCTTCATCCTGCTGGGCGGGCTGTTCAACGTCGCCGAGATCTCGCTGATCTCGCTGCGCGAGGGCCAGATCCGGACGCTGGAGGCGCTCGGCACCCGGCGGTCCGCCCGGGCCGCGCACCTGGCCGCCGACCCCAACCGCTTCCTGGCCGCCGTCCAGGTCGGCGTGACCTGCATGGGCTTCCTGTCCGCCGCCTTCGGCGCGGACACCCTGGCCGGCAAGGTCGCCCCGCTGTTCGTCCGGGCCGGGCTCACCCAGGGCGTCGCCGACGCGGTCGCCCTGGTCGGCCTCACCCTGGTGATCAGCTACGTCTCGCTGGTGCTCGGCGAACTCACCCCCAAGCGGATCGGCCTGCAGCGGGCCGAGTCGATCGCGGTGATCGCGGCCCCGGTGGTGGACGTGATGTCGGTGGCGCTGCGCCCGGCGATCTGGCTGCTCGGCCACTCCACCAACCTGATGGTCCGCCTGCTGGGCGGCGACCCGGCCGCCGGCCGTGGCTCGATGAGCTCCGAGGAACTGCGCGGCCTGGTCGCCGCCAACACCGAACTCGGCAGCGACGAACGGGCGTTGATCGCGGACGTGTTCTCCGCCGGGGAGCGGCAGCTGCGCGAGGTGATGGTCCCGCGCACCGAGGTGACCTTCCTGGACGCCGAGCGCCCGCTGGCCGCCGTCCGGCACCAGGCGGACACCTCGCCGCACTCGCGCTACCCGGTGGTCGAGGGCAGCGCCGACGCCGTGGTCGGCTTCGTGCACGTCCGCGACCTGTACGGCGCGCGCGGCGAGCAGGCCGCCAAGGTCCGCGACCTGGCCCGCCCGGTGAAGCTGCTGCCCGGCACCAAGCGGGTGCTGGAGGCGATGGGCGAGATGCGCCGCGAGGGCCACCACCTGGCCATCGTGGTGGACGAGTACGGCGGCACCGCCGGGATCGTCACCCTGGAGGACCTGGTCGAGGAGGTGATCGGCGAGATCCGGGACGAGTACGACCGGCCGGAGACGGCCGCGACCCGCCGGCTGGTCGGCGGCGGCATGGAGCTGGACGGCCTGCTCAACCTCGGCGACTTCACCGAGGAGACCGGCGCCACCCTGCCCGAGGGCCCGTACGAGACGGTGGCGGGCTGCCTGGTCGCCTCGCTCGGCCGGCTGCCTCGGGAGGGCGACCAGGTGCGCGTCCCGGTCGAGGGCGGTGGAGGGGTGCTGCTGACGGTGGCCAAGTTGGAGGGTCGGCGGATCGCCCGGGTGAGGGTGAGTGCGGTCACACTGGCGGAACCTCCTGGGGCGGACGTTTCCTGAGCGCCCGGTGGAACTGGAACAATGGCCCGCATGGTCAACGCAGCGGTCACTGGTCCGGTCAAGGACCGTCCCCGGGTTCTCTCCGGCATCCAGCCCACCTCCGGCTCGTTCCACCTCGGCAACTACCTGGGCGCGGTGCGCCAGTGGGTGGACCTGCAGAAGGAGAACGACGCCTTCTACATGGTCGTCGACCTGCACGCGATCACCGTCTCGCAGGACCCGAAGGAGCTGCGCGAGAACACCCGGGTCTCCGCCGCCCAGCTGCTCGGCGCCGGCCTGGACCCGGAGCACTGCACCCTGTTCGTCCAGTCGCACGTGCCCGAGCACGCGCAGCTCGCCTGGGTGATGAACTGCCTCACCGGCTTCGGCGAGGCCTCCCGGATGACCCAGTTCAAGGACAAGTCCGTCCGGCACGGCGCGGACAGCACCACGGTCGGCCTGTTCACCTACCCGGTGCTGATGGTCGCGGACGTCCTGCTCTACCAGGCGGACGCCGTCCCGGTCGGCGAGGACCAGCGCCAGCACCTGGAGCTCACCCGCGACCTCGCCGACCGCTTCAACACCCGCTACAGCCCGACCTTCACGGTGCCGAAGCCGTACATCCTCAAGGAGACGGCGAAGATCCAGGACCTCCAGGACCCGGGCGCCAAGATGAGCAAGTCCGCCTCCTCGGACAAGGGCCTGGTCAACCTGCTGGACGAGGCGAAGGTCAGCGCCAAGAAGTTCAAGAGCGCCGTCACCGACACCGGCACCGTCGTCTCCTACGACGAGGACGGGAAGCCCGGCGTCTCCAACCTGCTGCGCATCCACTCCGCGCTCAGCGGCCAGTCGATCGACCAGCTGGTCGCGCACTTCGAGGGCAAGATGTACGGCGCCCTGAAGACCGAGCTGGCCGAGCTGTTCACCGAGTGGGTCACCCCCTTCCAGGAGCGCACCCGCACGTTCCTGGACGACCCGGCCGAGCTGGACCGGGTGCTGGCGATCGGCGCCGAGAAGGCCCGCGAGGTGGCCGCGCAGACGCTGGAGACGGTGTACGACCGGGTCGGCTTCCTCCCGGCCGCCAAGCGGTGACTCCCCTCACACGCCTGCCCGATGGTGACGGTCTCCCCGGGGCCGTCACCATCGGCGTGTCCGTGAGCGTTCCGGATCCGTACGGTGCGCGGATCCAGGATGCCCGGGCCGGGCACGGCGATCCGCTGGCCCGGTCGATACCGACGCACGTCACCCTGCTGCCGCCGACCGAGGTGCCCGCCGAGGCGCTGCCGAAGATCGAGGAGCACCTGGCGGCGGTGGCGGCCGCGCACCGGCCGTTCCGGATGCTGCTGCGCGGCGCCGGCACCTTCCGCCCGGTCTCCCCGGTGGTGTTCGTCCGGGTCGAGGAGGGCGCGCAGGAGTGCCGGCTGCTGGAGGCGGACGTCCGCTCCGGCCCGCTGGCCCGCGAGCTGGCGTTCCCGTACCACCCGCACGTGACGGTCGCGCACGGCCTGCCGGACGACGCGCTGGACCAGGCGTACGCGCAGGCGCGCGGCTTCCGGGCGGCCTTCCCGGTGCCGGGCTTCGGCCTCTCCCGCTTCGACGCGGACGAGGTCTGGCGGCCCTGGCGGAGCTACCTGTTCTCCTGAACCACCGGACTGACCTTCAACTACCGTACTGACCTTCCGAGTTCGAGCATCCGGTCGACCACCCGGCGGGACGCGCCGCCGTCGTCCAGGACGCAGTGCTCGGCCCGGAAACGCCGGTGGCGCTCCGCGTACCCGGGCGGCAGGGCCGCGCCGGTGTCGGCCAGTTCGCGCAGCGCGCCGAGCAGTCCGGCCGAGGTGGGGACGAGCGGGCCGGGGGCCTGCGGCTCGAAGTCGAAGTAGAAGCCGCGCAGGGTGTCGCGGTAGTGCTCCAGGTCGTAGGTGAAGAAGAGCACCGGGCGGCCGGTGACGGCGAAGTCGAACATGATCGACGAGTAGTCGGTCACCAGGACGTCCGCGACCAGCAGCAGTTCCTGCGGGTCGGGGTAGTCCCCGCAGTCGTACAGGAAGCCGTCCCCGGCGCCCGGCAGCGGCTCGCGGACGTGCGCGTGCGGGCGGATCAGCAGCACGTGGTCCCGGCCGAGCAGGCGCCGGGCGTGGTCGAGGTCCAGCCGCAGGCCGAGTCGGAAGCCGTCGCCGTCACCGCGCTGCTGGTCCTCGCGCCAGGTCGGCGCGTACAGCACGATCCGCTTGCCGTCAGGGATGCCGAGCCGGCGGCGGACGGCCGCGGCGGCGGCCTCGTCGGGGCGGGCGAGCACGTCGTTGCGCGGGTAGCCGGCCTCCAGGATCTCGCCGTCGTAGCGGAACGCGCGGCGCAGGATCGGGGTGGCGAACGGGCTGGGGGAGAGCAGCAGGCTCCACTGCGGGGTCTCCCGGTCGAGCGCCTCCAGGTAGCCGTGGTCGGCCAGCCAGGGGTTGTCGACGTCGTGGGCGATCCGCTTCAGCAGCGAGCCGTGCCAGGTCTGGAGCACCACCTGGCCGGGGCGGCGCTCCAGGAAGTCCGGGAAGTGCGTGTTGCCGACCAGGTACCGGCAGGTGGCCAGCGCGCGGTACCACTCCGGGCTCCAGATCCGGACGGCCCGGACCCCGGGCGGCAGTTCGGCCTGGGCGTCGTCGACCACCCAGAGGTGCTCCAACGGCGCTCCGCGGCGGGCCAGTTCGGCGTGCACCGCGCGCGGGGAGTCGGCGTAGCCGCGGCCGCCGAACACGTCGTACAGCACGGCCTCGCGCAGCGGTTCGCGGCGGGCGGCGGGGTAGTGGACGGCGCGCTGGCGGCTCTGCGTCCAGGCGCTGCGCTCGGTGGGGGTGAGCACCGGGGTGGAGTCCACCAGCAGGGTGTCGTGCCAGCGGCGCTGGAGCAGGATCCGCTTGCCGCCGGCCGTGGTGGCGGCGGGCAGCGCGGGCAGGGCGGCGGGTGCGGCGAGCAGCGGGCGGCTCGGGCCGGGCCGCCCTGCGGGCGTCAGTGCGGCCTCCCAGATGCCCTTGCGCAGGGGCAGCGCGGTGCCGTCGGCGCCGGTGCGGGTGGCGGGCAGTAGGACCTTGAAGCGGCCGTCCTGGTCGGCCTCGACGGGGGAGCGGACCTCGCTCGCGGTGCCGGTGTGCCGCAGGACGAGTTCCAGCCGGTCCGCGGCGCGGTCCGGGCAGCGGCCGGTGAGCTCGAAGCCGCCGGCCCGGACGGAGATCCGCTCGACCAGGCCGGCCGCGGGCTGGACGCACAGCTGGAGCCGGCCGTCGGCGAGGTGCTTGAGGTAGAGGGCGCGGTCCGGGGTGTCGGGCAGCCGGTGCTGGCCGGCGACCGGGCCGCCGCGCTCGTCCGGGCAGAGCTGCTCGGTGCTGCCGTCGGGGTGCAGGAACTCGGTGTCCCAGTGCTCCAGTTCGCCGCTGCCGCGGCCGTCGGCGGTGAACGGCCGGTACGGCAGGTGGACGGCGAAGGTGTTGCCGGTGCGGGCGACCGGCCGTTCGATCACGGCGTCGCTCTGCCGGTGGCGCAGCCGCAGCACGGTGCCGGTCGGGCAGGAGTCCGCGTTGCCGCGCAGGTCGAGGCCGTCGGCGGTGGGGGTGGCGTGGGTGAGCCGGATGCCGGGGCGTTCGAGCAGCAGCCGCAGTCGCCCGTCGGCGAAGTACGGCTGGAGGCGGACGTCGTGGTCCACCCAGTGGGCCGGCGGGTACTCGCCGGAGCCGCACCAGTGCGGGGCGAGGGCGCCGTACCGGCGGCGCAGCCGGGTGGGGCGCGGGCGGGTGAACAGGGTGGTCTCGATCTGCCAGTCGCCGAGCAGCCAGTCGGCGCCGTGGCGCAGCCGGCCGGGCTCGATCAGGGCGGTGAAGCCGGACCAGTCGTGGTTGAGCTCGGGCTGGGCGCTGTCGTCGGTGACTTCGGGCAGCCGGCGGGGCCGGGAGCGCAGATGGACGGGCGGCCGGGTCCCGTCGGTGTGGCGCAGGGTCAGCCAGGTCCAGGCGGAGCCGGGGCGGCCGGTGTCGAGGTCGTCCGGGCGGGCGAAGCCGGTGAGTTCCAGGCCGCGGCCGGTCCAGCGGGCGCGCAGCAGGCCGAAGGTGACGTCCTCGTCGGCGGCGGGCTGGTCGGTGCTCACACGGGGGTCGGCGTGTGGAAGGACGAACCGTGTGAGCGCAGGCATGGCGGGGGTCCTTCGGGACGGGGGCCGGGCCATGGGCGGTGGACCGGGGCCGCCGGACCGATGCCGAGAGGAAACCGGGGCCGAATTCATATCCCATACCGGAACGCCGTCCGGGTCAACAGTGCGAACCGGGGAATTTCCCGTGAAATTCGCTGACAAACACTAGTTCGAGTGCAATGTACAGGCAAAGACCAGGGATATTGTCAGGGAATTCCCAGGAAAGCGCAGAGGCGCCCGACGCGGTTCGCGTCGGGCGCCTCGGTGGGGCTCTCGGGGGTGCTGCGGGCTACCCCGTGTTACTCGGTGCTGCTCGGCACTACTCCGCGCGGAGCATCGCGTCGACCACCCGGGCGGAGGCCTTGCCGTCGTCCAGGTCGCAGTACGCCGTGCGGAACGCGGCGGCCTTGTCGGCGTACTCGGCCGCGACCTCGCCGACCCGGCCGAGCGCGTCGACCAGTTCCTCGGAGGTGGCCAGCAGCGGGCCGGGCGCCTCCGCCTCGAAGTTCAGGCTGAAGCCGCGCAGGTTGTCGCGGTAGTGCTCCAGGTCGTAGGTGAAGAACAGGATCGGCTTGCCGGTCGCGGCGAAGTCGAACACGCTGGCCGAGTAGTCGGTGATCAGCACGTCGGCGATCAGCAGCAGCTCCGCCATGTCGGGGTAGCTGCCGACGTCCCAGATGTAGCCGTTGCCGGCGCCCGGGATCTGACCGCACATCATGCTGTGCCGGCGCACCAGCAGCACCTGGTCGTCGCCGAGCGCGGCCTTGGCCGCCGCCAGGTCGAGCCGCAGGTCCAGCTGGTACCCGCCGTTCGGCCGGCGCCGGTCCTCGCGCCAGGTCGGCGCGTAGAGCACGACCTTCTTGCCCTCGGGCAGTCCGAGCCTTTCGCGCACCTGTTCGGCGGTCTTCTCCCGGTCGGCCGCGAAGAGCAGGTCGTTCTTCGGCGAACCGCTTTCGAGAATCTCGCCCTTGTAATCGAACGCGCGTCGCAGGATCGGGGCCGACCAGCTGTTGCCGGCCGCCAGCAGACTCCAGCTCGGCACCTCCCGGGCGAGGCCCTTCAGGTAGTTCGCGTCCGTGAACCAGACCTTCTCGAAATCGAGGCCGATCTGCTTCAGCGGGCTGCCGTGCCAGGTCTGCAGGACCACCTGGCCGGGGCGGCGGACGAAGAAGTCGGGCAGGTGGGTGCTGGTGACGATGTACTTGGCGGTGGCCAGCGCCTCGAACCACTCCGGGCTCCACAGCCGGATCGCGCTCGCCGACTGCGGCAGATCGGCCTGGAGGTCGTCACTGCCCCACAGGTGCTCCAGCGGCAGGCCGCGGCGGACCAGCTCCTCGTGGACCGCCCGCGGCGAGTCGGCGTACAGGCCGCCGAGGCCGACGTTGTACAGCACGGTGTCGCGCACCGGGTGCCGGCGGGCGTTCGGGTAGTCGACGAACCGCAGCTGGCGCAGCCGGTAGCCGCTGCGCTCCTCCGGCAGCAGCGCCGAGTGCGACTCCAGGGAGAGGCCGTCGTGGTGGCGGCGCTCCAGCACGATGCGCTTGCCCCGGGACTCCACCTCCAGCGGCATCGCGCCGAAGCAGTCCGGCGAGATCAGCGCGTACGAGCTCGGAAGCTCCTCGGCCACGGCGCCGACCGGGCGGAAGAAGACGTTCCAGGTGCCCTGGGCGAGCGGCACCCGGCCGGCGAAGGAGGCCGTCGGCACGGCGGGCAGCGCGGTCCGGAACCGGCCGTCCGCGATCTCCACCGGGTAGACGTGCTCCTCCTCGCGCCAGTCGTGCCGGACCACCAGCTCCCAGCGGTGCGCGCCGGACAGCGGGAACGAACCGCTGAGCAGGAAGCCGTCCGCACCGCGGGCGGAGACCTCGTCCACCACCGGCTGCAGCAGCTGGTCGGAGAACTGCAGGTACCCGCTGGGGGAGGGCTTGGAGTAGAGCGCCCGGCGCTGGTCGACCGGCGCGTCCGGGTTGAGCGGCAGGTGCAGCTGCGCCGGGGCGTTGCGGTCGTCCCAGGTCACCGGGACGGTGCTGCCGTCGGCCAGGACCAGCGCGGTGTCCCAGCGGTCACGGGCGCGCTCGGCGGCCACCGGGTCCAGCTCGGCCCAGGTCTCGCGGAGGGCGGTCAGCTCGGCCACCGGGAAGGACACGCTGAACGGCTGCAGGCTGCCGACCGGCGCGCCCAGCTCCAGCGGGAAGGCCAGCTCGCGGTCGGACTCGACGTGGGTGAGCCGCAGCCGGGCCCCGGCGAAGCTGGAGCCGGAGCGGGCCGCGCCCGACACCTCGACCCGGCCGTCGTGCGAGGCCAGGCCGGTCACCCGGGCCTTGACCGTCTCCACCCGCAGGTAGACGGAGCCGTCCCGGACCCACGGCACGATCCGCACGTCCGGCTCGACCCAGTGCGCCGGGATGTACTGCGCGGTGTCGCTCCAGCCGGCCCAGACCCGGCCCTTGTAGACGCCGCCCTTGCCCGCGCCGGCCACCAGGACGCGCCAGTTGCCGTCCTTCCACTGGCCGCGGTGCTTGAGCTTCTTCGGGTCGATGCCGACGGTGAAGCCGGCCCAGTCGCAGCTGTACAGGTCGTGGTGGCAGCTGGCGGTGGCCTCGGGGCTGTACTGGGTCTTCATCGGCACCGCGATCACCCGGCGGCCCTTGGCCTCGCGCAGCACCAGGGTGCGGACCATGTCGTGCTTGCCGGCCGCGCCCAGCTGCTCCGGGTACGCGTGCCCGGTCAGCTGCAGTCGCCCGCCGACCCAGGCCGTCTCGTACAGCCGGCTGCGCATGACCAGCGAGTTGTCCAGCTTGAGCACGCCGGACGGCACGCTCTTGCGCCCGCCGCGCAGGAACGGGTAGTCGGCGTACGGGCGCAGCAGACCGCGGGCCTGGACGCCGCCGTTGCTCTCGCCCTCGTACTTGATCTGCTCGACGAACTCGTCGATCCGGCCCTGGAGGGTCAGGTGGTACTTGAGCCGCAGCGGCGCCCGCAGCTTGCGGACCTGCTCGGGGCCGATCGCCCGCAGCAGCCGGCTGACGTTCTTGATGTAGGCGTCCCGGTACTCCTTGTCGCCGTCCACGACGGACCAGAAGAACATCGGGATCTCCTCGACGAGGGTGTTCTCGTCGTAGGAGCGCAGGTACTGGGCGAAGCGCGGATCGGTCTGCTTGCGCAGCCAGCCGCGGACCAGCTCGACCGAGGCGACGCGGTCGATCAGGCCCTTGGGGTTGGTGCGCATCTGGGTGATCGACATCTCGCCGACCTCGCGCTCGCGCCAGTGGTAGATCGGCTCGCAGAGCACGTCCACGCTCTTGGCGAGGTAGTGGTGCGGCACGCTGACCGGCGCGTCCTCGTACAGGATGCCCTCGGGGTAGAGGATGCCGGCCGCGTCGAAGAAGGAGCGGCGGTACACCTTGTTCCACGCGGTGCGGTCGGTGACCAGCGCCGGGACCTCGGTGATGTGCGTCTTGAGCTTGGTCTCCCTGAACGGCCGCGAGTGCCCGCCGGACTGGTAGTAGCCCACCGCGCGGAACCGCAGCACGTTGCCGGTGGCGAAGTCCGAGCCGGTCTCGTCCAGAGTGTTGATCATCAACTCGTACGCGCTCGGCGGCATCGAGTCGTCACTGTCGACGAAGCACAGGAACTCGGCGTCCGGGTCGATGTGCCGGATGCCGGTGTTGCGGGCCGCGCCGAGGCCCTTGTTCACCTGGCGGACCAGCCGGAACCGCGAGTCCTTGGCCGCGTACGCCTCGGCGAGGGCCGCGCTGTCGTCCTTCGAACCGTCGTCGACCATGACGCACTCGAAGTCCGTGAAGGTCTGGGCGGCGATCGAGTCGAGGCATTCGACCAGGTAACGCTCGACGTTGTAGATCGGAACGACGATGGAGAGGCGGGGAGCCATCGGCTACGCAGGCCTTTCTCGGGAAGGAGCGTGGCAGCCCGTTGAGGGCCTGACCGCACTTTGGATCGGTGCGTACGTGCGCACCGATCCTACCTCCGGGCCATGGGGCCCTTCGGGGCCACTACGCTGGGCCCGTGCCCCGCTTCAGCGTGATCGTCCCCGTGTACCAGGTTCAGGACTACCTCGCCGAGTGTCTCGACTCGGTGCTCGGCCAGGGCGGCCCCGACCTCGAACTGATCGCGGTGGACGACCGCTCCCCGGACGGCTGCGGCCCGATGCTCGACGAGGCCGCCGCCGCCGACCCGCGGATCCGGGTGCTGCACCTGCCCGAGAACGTCGGCCTCGGCCGGGCCCGTAACGCCGGCCTGGAGGTCGCCACCGGGGACTACGTGATCTTCCTCGACAGCGACGACACGCTCACCCCCCAACTGCTCAAGAGCGTCGACGACCGGCTCGCCGCCACCGGCGACCCGGACGTCCTGGTCTACGACTACGCCCGCACCTACGCCGACGGCCGGATCACCCGGGCCGCCTCCGCCCACGTGTTCGGCGCCGCCTCCCCGGACGTCTTCGACCTCGCCGCCCGCCCCGACCTGCTCGACCTGCTCCAGGTGGTCTGGAACAAGGCCTACCGCCGCGACTTCGTCACCGCCCAGCAGCTGGTCTTCCCGGCCGGCTACTACGAGGACACCCCCTGGACGTACCCGGCGCTGCTCGCCGCCGCCCGGATCACCCTGCTCGACGAGGTCGGCGTGCACTACCGCCAGCGCCAGGAGGGCGGCAACATCCTGGCCACCGCCAGCCGCAAGCACTTCGACGTCTTCGCCCAGTACGACCTGGTCTTCGCCTTCCTGGACCGCCGCCCCGACCTCGACCACTGGCGCCCGGTCGTCTACGGCCGGATGCTGCACCACCTCAACACCGTCGTCTCCAAGCCCGGCCGGATCCCGCCCGGCGACCGCCGCGAGTACTTCCGCCGCGCCGCCGCCCACTGCGCCCGGCTCCGGCCGGCCGGCTACCGCCCGCCGCCCGGCGTGGACGGCGTGCGCACCGAACTGCTCAGCCACGGCCGCTACGGCGCCTACCAGGCCGTCCGCGCCCTCGCCCGGGCCCGCCGCCTGGTGAAACGCTAGAGACTGCGCCGAGCCTGACGGCCATTCGGAGGACGGACCGGTATAACCGGTCGGGTGGACTTCCTGACCCGCCTCCCGGTCATCGGCCCGCTCGTCACGTGGGTGCTGCGCAGCCGCCCGTACCGGGTGTACGAGTACTTCTCCGCGGCCCGGGGCAACCGGCTGGCCGGTGCGGTCACCTTCTTCGGCTTCCTCGCCCTGTTCCCGCTGCTCACGGTGGGCCTGGCGATCGCCGTCTCGACGCTCAGCAGCAGCCAGGTGGCGGACCTGCAGAAGCACATCTCCGACCAGCTGCCGGGCATCTCGCAGGCGCTCAACCTGCCGTCCCTGGTGGCCAACGCGGGCGCCGTCGGACTGGTCAGCGGGGCGCTGCTGCTGGTCTCCGGCCTCGGCTGGGTGGACACCATGCGCACCTCGATCCGGGACGTCTGGCAGCTGCCCGACGACGACACCAACGTGGTGCTGCGCAAGGCCTGGGACTGCGCGGTGCTGGGCGGCCTCGGCGTGGTGTCGCTGATCTCGGTGGGCGCCTCCACCGCCGGGACGACGCTGGCCGGGCGGATCGCCGACTGGACCGGCCTGCGCAGCGGCTACCTGCTGACCGGGGCCGGCGTGCTCATCGCCATAGCGTGCGACACGCTGCTCTTCGCCTACCTGCTGGCGCCGTTCCCCGGGATCGGCGGCCAGCGCCGGCGCGACGTGCTGCAGGGCGCGCTGATCGGCGCGGTCGGCTTCGAGCTGCTGAAGGTCCTGCTCGCCTCCTACCTCGGCTCCGTCGCCGGGAAGAGCCTGTACGGCGCCTTCGGCGTGCCGGTGGCGCTGCTGCTGTGGATCAACTTCGTCTCCCGGCTGCTGATGTACTGCGTGGCCTGGACGGCGATGGCCGATCCGGTGGCCGCCCGGGAACGCACCCGGGAGCACGCCCGGGCGCTGCTGGCGGCGGCCGACGAGGCGCAGGCGGCCGCGGACACGACGGCGGCCCGGCCCCGGGAGAAACCCTGAGGCCGGGCCGTCCGTCCGGCCGTCACCAGCCGGCCGCTCCGCGGCGGCCGCGCCGCAGGACCAGCACCCCGTAGCCGGCCGCGGCCGTCACCAGCACGACGGCCAGCCAGCCGCCGAGGCCGAGCCCGTCGTCCTCGGCGGCGGGGGTGGCAGTGGGGGCGGCGCCGGGCCGGGTGGCGGGGGTGGAGTCCGGCGGGGGCGCGCCGGCGGTGCCGCCGGCCTGGCCGCTCGGCTCGCCGTCCGGCGGGAGTTCGTCGACCAGCTTGCCGACCGGCTGCACCTTTCCGGCCGCCGCGAAGCCCCAGTCCAGCAGGGCCGCGGTCTCGTCGTAGACCTTCTGGTAGCTGTCCGGGTGCATCACGGTCACCAGCAGGGTGCGGCCGTTGCGTTCGGCGGCGCCGACGAAGGTCGAGCCGGCGTTGGTGGTGAAACCGTTCTTCACCCCGATCAGGCCGGGGTACTTGCCCAGCAGGCGGTCTGTGTTGGCGATCCCGAAGCTGCCGCGCTGGCCGGTGTTCTTGTCCACCGCGCCCGGGAACATCGCCTGCCGGGTGGCGCAGTACATCCGGAAGTCGGGGTTGCGCAGGCCGGCCCGGGCGAACAGCGACAGGTCGTAGGCCGAGGAGAGCTGCCCGTCCATGTCGTAGCCGTCCGGGGAGATCACCCGGGTGTCCCGGGCCTGGAGGGCGTCGGCGCGGGACTGCATCTCGACGACGGTCTGCTCGACGCCGCCGTTCATGTGCGCCAGGACGTGCACGGCGTCGTTGCCCGAGCTCAGGAACACCCCGCGCCACAGGTCCTCGACCCGGTATTCCAGGTTCTCCTTGATGCCGACCAGGCTGCTGCCCTCACCGAGCCCGAGGATCTCCTCGTCGGCGACCTTGTGCACCGTGCTGCGGTCGAACTTGGGCAGCACGGTGTCGGCGAAGAGGATCTTCAGGGTGCTGGCCGGGGCGAGCCGCAGATGCGGGTTGCTGGCCGCCAGCACGTCGCCCGACGTGGCGTCGGAGACTATCCAGGACTCGCCGGTGAGGTCCCTCGGCAGGGCCGGGGCTCCGGCCAGCGGCGAGACCTGGACGCCGGAGCGCCCGAGCCGCTCGCCGCCGACCGAGGGAGCGGCCGGGGGCGGCTCCTGCGGGGCGGCGACCGCCCCCGGGGCGGCTAACAGGGCCGGGAGGACCGCGGCGGTCGTGACGAACAGATGCGCGAATTTCTGACGACGTGTGGACACGCGCAGACCGTACCCACTCCGGGGCATCCGCTGTGCGCCACACCGGGCCGGTCCTCCGTACGAGGGGCCCGCCCTACGCCGATCGGCGGTCCGCGCATACTGGGGGACGCACCCCGCCTCCCCACCCCCGACGAGGACCCCCATGAAGCTCAGCCGCCGCACCTCCTGGTTCCTGACCGCCTTCGGCGTCTGGTCGATCATCATCTGGACCACCTTCGTCAAGAACCTCTGGAAGGACTCCGGCGGCCAGGCCTTCACCAACGGCGACCACTCCCAGCCCACCGCCTTCTTCTGGATCCACCTCCTCCTCGCCGTCACCTCCTTCCTCCTCGGCATCGCCGTCGGCGCCATCGGCCTGCGCGGCCTCCGCGCCACCCGCCGCACCCCGGCCACCGACTGAATCTCCGTTGCCGCTGTCGGTCCCCACTGGAAAGATCCTCACCGCTCGTACACGTAACGAGATCTCTCGATCAAAGGGGTGGGGTACCTCCATGACACTTCGACATGCCCGCAGACTCGGCGGCCTGACGGCGGCCGCGATCGCGGCCGGCCTGCTGGCTGCGCCGGGGGCGGCTGCGGTACCGGGAACGGCAGTCACTGACCCGAAGGCGCTGCCCGTACCGGGCTTCGCCGCCACGGGCCTGCACACCGACGCCTGTGACGACACCACCGCCCCCGGCTGGCTGGCGGTCGCGAACCCTGCGCTCACCGTCACCGCCACCTCCGCGCAGGTGCGCTTCGCGGTTTGGGACGACTCGACCCCGGGCCACGACCAGATCGTCGACACCACCACCGACACCAGCGCCGGCACTGCCAAGCTCCCCACCAGCGGCCTGGCGGACGGTCACAGCTACTCGTGGAAGGCCTGGTCCGCGGACTCCGCGGGTACCGGAGAGCCCACCGCGACCTGCCACTTCCGGGTCGACCTCACCCACCCGGGCCTGGCCGTCTCCTCCACCGACTTCCCGGAGAGCGGCTCGGGCACCACGCCCGGCAAGTACGCGGGCGAGAACGGCGTCTTCACCCTCAAGGGCACCGACGCCGCGCCGGCCGGCGGCGAGGCCTCCGGGGTGGCCTGCTACCAGTACGTGCTGAACGGCACCCTGGGCGTCGGCTGGGACTGCGCCTCCGCGCACACCGTGAAGGCGGGCGCCGGCGGCAGTGCCGCGCTCACCCTCAAGCCCAAGGACTGGGGCACCAACGTCCTCACCGTCCAGGCGATGGACAACGCCGGAAACGTCGGCCAGCCGTCCACCTACACCTTCTACGCTCCGTGGGACTCGCGCCCCAAGCCGGCCGCCCCAGGCGACGTCAACGGCGACGGTGTGCCTGACATCCTGCTCCCGGACGCCCAGGGCAACCTGCAGATCATCAGCGCCGGCGCGACGGACACCACTCCGAGCTCCACCATCCCGGGCGCGCTCGCCCCGCTGCAGGCCGGCTGGCAGGACGACCTGGTGCTGCACCGTGGCTGGGCCAACACCCATGGTCCCGCCGATGACCTGGTGGTGCGTCCCAAGGGCAACCCGAAGTTCCTGTACGTCTACGTCAACGGGCACCAGGGCGACTTCAGCGGCCAGAACCCCATCCTGGCGCGGAAGCCGTCCGGGTGCATCGACTCGGCCGGGGCGTCGATCACCTGCCCCGGCGACTACGTCGCGGACTGGTCGGGCGCCGACCAGCTCGTCCCGGTCGGCGGTCGCTTCGGTGCCGCCCGGCCGTCCCTGCCGGTTCTCGTCTCGGTCGAGCACGGCAAGCTCTACGCCTATGTCGACAGCTCCCGCAACTACGTCGTCGCCCAGCCCATCGCCACCACCGGCGACTGGAGCGGATACGACCTGATCGCCCCCGGTGCGGACGCGGCCGGCAACCTCGCCCTGTGGGCACGTGACCGGGCGACCGGTGACCTGCACGCCTACCCGGTCCCGAAGCAGTCGAACGGCCTGCTCGACTTCTCCGCGCTCGCGGACCCGAAGGCGAACGTGGTCGCCACCGGCTTCACCACCGCCGCCTACCCGACCCTCGGGAGCTCGGGCGACGGTGACGGGGACGGCACGCCGGACCTGTGGGCCGTGACCGCCGACCGGCACCTGGTGACCTTCAGCGGCTGGTCCGCCCCGAAGGACCTCGGCGCGCTGCGCTGAGCCCATGGCGAAGGCCCCCGTCCGATCATCCGATCGGGCGCGGGCCTTCGCCGTGTCAGGCGGAGATCAGAAGCGGCGGGTGACCAGCGCCCGCTTCACTTCCTGGATCGCCTTGGTGACCTCGATGCCACGCGGGCAGGCCTCGGAGCAGTTGAAGGTGGTGCGGCAGCGCCACACGCCCTCACGGTCGTTGAGGATCTCCAGGCGCTGCTCGGCGCCCTCGTCGCGCGAGTCGAAGATGAAGCGGTGCGCGTTCACGATCGCGGCCGGGCCGAAGTACTGGCCGTCGTTCCAGAACACCGGGCAGGACGACGTGCACGCGGCGCACAGGATGCACTTGGTGGTGTCGTCGAAGCGCTCGCGCTCCTCGGCGGACTGCAGGCGCTCGCGGGTCGGGTCGTTCCCCTTGGTGATGAGGAACGGCATGACGTCCTTGTACGCCTGGAAGAACGGGTCCATGTCCACGACCAGGTCCTTGAGGACCGTGAGGCCCTTTATGGCCTCGATCGTGATCGGCTTCTCCGGGTCGACGTCCTTGATCAGGGTCTTGCACGCCAGCCGGTTGCGGCCGTTGATCCGCATGGCGTCGGAGCCGCAGATGCCGTGCGCGCAGGAACGGCGGTAGGTGAGGGTGCCGTCCTGCTCCCACTTGATCTTGTTGAGCGCGTCCAGGACGCGTTCCTTCGGGTCGAGCGTCAGCTGGTAGTCGACCCACACCGGGTCCGGGTGCTCCTCCGGGTTGAACCGGCGGATCCGGAAGGTGACGGTGATCAGCTCGACGCCGCCCGCCTCGACCGCGTCCAGAGCGGCCGAGTGCTTCTCCACGGTAGGAGTGCTCATCAGTACTTACGCTCCATCGGCTGGTAGCGGGTCGTGACGACCGGCTTGTAGTCGAGGCGGATGGAGGTGCTGCCGTCGGCGGCCACCTCCTGGTACGCCATGGTGTGCTGCATGAACTTCACGTCGTCACGGGTCGGGAAGTCCTCGCGGTAGTGGCCGCCGCGCGACTCCTCGCGGGCCAGCGCGGAGACGGCCAGCACCTCGGCCAGGTCGAGCAGGTTGCCCAGCTCGACGGCCTCCAGCAGGTCCGTGTTGTACCGGAAGCCCTTGTCCTGGATCGAGACGTTCTTGTAGCGCTCCTTCAGCGCGGCGATGTCCTCGACCGCCTGCTTCAGGGTGGCGCCGGTGCGGTACACCATCGCGTTGGCGTCCATGGTCTCCTGCAGCTCCTTGCGGATCTGCGCCACGGACTCGGTGCCAGCGGCCTCGCGCAGGCCGTCGACCAGGGCCTGGACCTTCTCGGCCGGGTTCTCGGGCAGCTCGACGAACTCGTGCACGTTGGCGTAGTCGGCGGCGGCGATGCCCGCGCGACGGCCGAACACGTTGATGTCCAGCAGCGAGTTGGTGCCCAGGCGGTTGGCGCCGTGCACGGACACGCAGGCGACCTCGCCGGCCGCGTACAGGCCCGGGACGACGTCGGTGTTGTTGCGTAGCACCTCACCCTCGACGTTGGTCGGGATGCCGCCCATGGCGTAGTGCGCGGTGGGCTGGATCGGGATCGGGTCCGTGTAGGGCTCGATGCCGAGGTAGGTGCGGGCGAACTCGGTGATGTCCGGGAGCTTGGCGTCCAGCTGCTCCGGCGGCAGGTGGGTCAGGTCCAGGTAGACGTGGTCGCCGTCCGGACCGCAGCCGCGGCCTTCGCGGATCTCGGTGTAGATCGCGCGGGAGCAGACGTCACGGGACGCGAGGTCCTTCATGACGGGGGCGTAGCGCTCCATGAAGCGCTCGCCGTCCTTGTTGCGCAGGATGCCGCCCTCGCCGCGGGCGCCCTCGGTGAGCAGGATGCCCATGCGCCAGATGCCGGTCGGGTGGAACTGGAAGAACTCCATGTCCTCCAGCGGCAGGCCGCGGCGGTACACCAGGGCCTGGCCGTCACCGGTGAGGGTGTGGGCGTTGGAGGAGACCTTGAAGAACTTGCCGGTGCCGCCGGAGGCGAACACGACGGACTTGGCCTGGAAGACGTGGATCTCGCCGGTGGCCAGCTCGTAGGCGACGACGCCGGCCGTCTTGCCCTCGTTGATCAGCAGGTCGAGGACGTAGAACTCGTTGAAGAACTCGACGCCGTGCTTGACGCAGTTCTGGAACAGCGTCTGGAGGATCATGTGACCGGTGCGGTCGGCCGCGTAGCAGGAGCGGCGGACGGGGGCCTCACCGTGGTTGCGGGAGTGCCCGCCGAAGCGGCGCTGGTCGATCCGGCCCTGCTCGGTGCGGGAGAAGGGCAGGCCCATCTTCTCCAGGTCGAGGACGGCGTCGATGGCCTCCTTGCACATGATCTCGGCGGCGTCCTGGTCGACCAGGTAGTCACCACCCTTGACCGTGTCGAAGGTGTGCCACTCCCAGTTGTCCTCCTCGACGTTGGCGAGGGCGGCGCACATGCCGCCCTGGGCCGCGCCGGTGTGGGACCGGGTGGGGTAGAGCTTGGTCAGGACGGCGGTGCGGGTGCGCTGCGTCGACTCGATGGCCGCGCGCATGCCGGCGCCGCCGGCGCCGACGATGACGGTGTCGTACTGGTGAATCTGCATGGGGGTTCTAACTCGCCTCTGGCCTCTGCCGATTGCCGATTAGATGCTTTGTCGTCAGATGTTGGGGTCGAAGGTGAAGATCACCAGGGTGCCGAGCAGCACGGTGAAGACCGTGGCGGTACCCATGAGCCCCTTCAGCCAGAGCCGGGTCGAGTCCTTCTCGGCGTAGTCGTTGATGACCTGCCGCATGCCGTTGGCGCCGTGGAGCATGGCGAGCCAGAGCATCGTGAGGTCCCAGACCTGCCAGAACGGCGAGGCCCAGCGGCCGGCCACGAAGGCGAAGCCGATCTTGGAGACGCCGCCGTCGAGCACCAGCATGATGAGCAGGTGCCCGAGGATCAGGACCACGAGGACGATGCCGGACAGGCGCATGAAGAGCCAGGCCAGCATCTCGAAGTTGGTGCGGGTGCGGCGCGGGGTCTTCGGGGTCCGCTTGCGCGGCGGCTCGATGACGAACGCGTCGGCCGGGTTGCCGGTGCCGAGGCCCTTGCCGGTGTGCGCGTGCGCGGAGGGGACGACCAGCGCGTCGGAGTATTCCGTGGACATGTGTCAGCTCACTTCCCGAACCAGGAGATCAGCGTGTGCTGCAGGATCCCGTAGAAGGAGCCGGCCATCAGCACGACCCAGACCGCCACGACGGTCCAGAGCATCTGCTTCTGGTACTTCGGGCCCTTGGACCAGAAGTCCACGGCGACGACCCGCAGGCCGTTGAGGGCGTGGAACAGGATGGCGGCCACCAGGCCGTACTCCATCAGGTTCACGAGAGGAGTCTTGTACGTCTGAATGACGGTGTCGTACGCCTCGGGCGACACTCGCACCAGAGCGGTGTCCAGGACATGGGCGAACAGGAAGAAAAAGATGAGGACGCCGGTGACTCGATGAGCCACCCAGCTCCACATGCCTTCCCGGCCGCGGTACAGCGTTCCAGCCGGCACGGAAAAACCCTCCGGAAGCGATTGGGGGCTCGGCCGGCTTCGGTGTCGGTCAGCCCGGCCAGGTACGGTCCACCGGCCGCCAGCATCCTATCGACGCTGCGTCGGGAACCGCCTCCGGGGGTCTCAGGTGTGATCAATCAGGCACGACTGGCCTAGCCGGACGGGAACCGGCGGCACTTTGGTCGCTCTGGGTGACGGCCCGACTGCGTTACGGTGGCGGCCCGCTCCGCCGCCGACACCCTGCCGAGGCCCCCGTGCCGCTTCGCCCCGTCCGACCGTCCGCCGCCGCCCTCGCGGCCCTGCTGCTGCTCGCCACGGGCTGCACCACGGTCGGCGGCTCCTCCGCGGACCGGGCCGGGCCCGGCCGCGAGCTGTCCGCGGCCGAGCTGCGGGCGGCCGCGGTGGCCGGTGCCGACCTCGGGGCGGGCTACACGGTGACGGTGATGACGCCAGGCCACGGCGACACCGGGGCGGGCGCGGGGAGGGAGGTCGCGGACGTCCCGGCCTGCCAGCCGCTGCTGGACGCGTTGACCCCGGCCGCCTCGGCCGCCCCGACCGGCGCCGCCTCGGCCTCGCCGGCCCCGGGCTACCCGTACGCGGAGACCGACCTGAGCGTGGCCCGGACCGCCGACCCCAGGGGCGGCGTGTACGGCGGCCTGCTCGGCTACCGGACGGGGCGGGCGGCCGTGCTCCAGACGGAGCTGGAGACGCTGTTCGGCCCGTGTGCCGCCTTCACCTCGATGGCCCCGGCGCCGCCGGCCGAGAAGCCGGGGAAGAAGGCGCCGATCCGGACCAGGCACCGGCTGAACCGTGAGGACACGCCCACCCCCGGGGGAGCGGACGCCGCGCTCGGATTCACCCTGACGAATGAATCGGGGAGCGCGGTGCTCTCGCAGCGTGCGGTGCTGGCCCGGATCGGGCCGGCGCTCGCGGTGTTCACCACCTTCGGGGTCGCCACCGAGCCGGCCGCCGCGCCGGACGAGGTGATCGTCCGGCAGCAGGTGGCCAAGCTGCGGGCCGCCCAGGCGAAGAAGAAGTAGCGGGCGGAGAGGGAGTGGGCGGGATGGGGGAGGAGGAGGCGGCGGCTCAGCGCGCCCCGGCCTCCGAATGGGTGGCGACCAGGTGCTCCAGTCGGGTGAGGGCGATCCGGCGGAGCTCGTCCGCCGCGATCAGCCGCTCCTCGTCCGGGTCGTTGGCCAGCCGGGTGCGGATCGAGGAGAGCACGGTGTCGAGCATCTCCTCCGGGGCCACGCCCTCCAGGCAGACCACGAAGACGTGGCCGAACCTGGCCTCGTACGCGGCGTGGGCGGCCCGCAGCGCGGTGTGCGCGGCCTGGCTGCCCGGTGCCCGCATGCCGAGCAGCGGTTGCGGCATCCAGCTCTCGTCGGCGAGCGCCTCGGCCAGGTCGGCCGGGCGGAGGTCGTAGGAGGCCTCGCTGGCGGCGGCCAGCAGGGACTCTATGTCGGGGTAGGGCCGGTGCGCGGTGAGCCGCAGGGCCCAGCGGTGGCTGCCGCAGCAGGCCAGAAGGGCCTCCTCGGCGGCGCCGGCATCGGCTTCGTTGAAGCGGTGCAGCCCGAGGAGGGTCGGCTCGGAGCTTGGATCGAGCCGCTGTGGCGGGATGTCGCTGGCCAGCGGGTCCTCCTCGTGAGGGCGGGAAGGTGCCGGTGAAGTGGGGTGGGGTGGAGCAGCTGAAGTATGGGGGCTGCGGGCGGCGTCACGGCGCCGGTCGGGCAGCTCCTCAAAGGTAGTTGAGCCGTCATCAGTTGGGGAGGGCGCGCGCGGAATTCATCCGGACGAGCTATCAAGTTGTGACGTTGACATCCTCGTGTCAGCGCCCTCCCCGCATTCATCTGTTAATCCGGCATCCGCTGATCCGGCACCCCCACCTCAGGAGGGCGGCTCTGACGAGGCCCTTGGCCAGAGGTGTACGGGGTGGCCGGGCCGCCGGTGGATCCGACCGCCGTCAGGCGCGGTGGACCTTGTGGTTGGCGGCCTGGGCGCGGGGGCGGACGACCAGGAGGTCGATGTTGACGTGCGGGGGGCGGGTGACCGCCCAGGCCACGGTGTCGGCGATGTCCTCCGAGGTCAGCGGCTCGGCCACGCCGGCGTACACGGCCGCGGCCTTCTCCTCGTCGCCGCGGAAGCGGGTGACGGCGAAGCCCTCGGACTTCACCATGCCGGGGGCGATCTCGATCACCCGGATCGGCTCCCCGCACAGCTCCAGGCGCAGCGTCGCCGCGATGGTGTGCGCGGCGTGCTTGGCCGCGACGTACCCGCCGCCGCCCTCGTACGCGGCCAGCGCGGCGGTCGAGGAGAGCACCAGCACGGTGCCGTCGCCGGTGGCCCGCAGGGCCGGCAGCAGCGCCTGCGTCACGTGCAGCACGCCGAGCACGTTCACCTCGTACATGGCCAGCCAGTCGGCCGGGTCGCCGTGCTCGACCGTCTCGGCGCCGATCGCCCCGCCGGCGTTGTTCACCAGCACGTCGACCCGGCCCACCTCGGCCGCGAAGGCGTCCACGGCGGCCCGGTCGGTGACGTCGAGCGTGACCGCCCTGGCCGAACCGCCCCCGTCGCCGATCTCCTTGGCCAGCGCCTCGATCCGCTCGGTCCGCCGGGCGGTCAGCACCACGTCGAAGCCCTCGGCCGCCAGCCGGCGGGCCGTCGCCGCGCCGATTCCACTGCTGGCACCGGTGACCACGGCCACCTTCTGCTCGGTCATTGCCACTCCCTGGGGCTCATCCGGTCGTTCACCCGATCATCTCAACCGTGTCCGCGCCCGCGCCGCCCGGTCCCGCTCCAGGTCCTGTCCTACATTGCGAGGACCGACCGATGCCCCCGCCGATCCCGTGGAGGGACCTCATGGCAGCCGAGCCGCGCCGCGCCGAGTCAGGCTTCCCGATCGAGCCGCTGTACGGCCCGGAGGCGCTGGCCGACTGGGATCCGGCGAGCAGGCTCGGCCGGCCGGGGGAGTACCCGTACACCCGGGGCGTCTACCCGACGATGTACGCCGGCCGGCCGTGGACGATGCGCCAGTACGCGGGCTTCGGCACCGCCGCCGAGTCCAACGCCCGCTACCGGCAGCTGATCGCGGGCGGCGGCACCGGCCTGTCGGTGGCCTTCGACCTGCCCACCCAGATGGGCTACGACTCGGACGCGCCGCTCGCCGCCGGGGAGGTGGGCAAGGTGGGCGTGGCCGTCGACAGCGTCGAGGACCTGGCCGTGCTGTTCGACGGCATCCCGCTGGGCGGGGTGTCCACCTCGATGACCATCAACGCGCCCGCCGCGCTGCTCCTGCTGCTCTACCAACTGGTCGGCGAGGCCCAGGGGGTGGCGCCGGCCCGGCTGACCGGCACGGTCCAGAACGACGTGCTGAAGGAGTACATCGCCCGGGGCACGTACATCTTCCCGCCGCAGCCCTCGCTGCGGCTGGTCGCGGACGTCTTCCGGTACTGCCGGGCGGAGATCCCGCGCTGGAACACCATCTCCATCTCCGGCTACCACATGGCCGAGGCCGGGGCGGATCCGGCGCAGGAGATCGCCTTCACGCTGGCCAACGGCATCGCCTACGTCCGTACCGCGATCGCCGCCGGGATGGCGGTGGACGACTTCGCCCCCCGGCTCTCGTTCTTCTTCGTGGCCCGGGTCACGCTGCTGGAGGAGGTGGCCAAGTTCCGTGCCGCCCGCCGGATCTGGGCCAGGGTGATGCGGGAGGAGTTCGGTGCGAAGGACCCGCGCTCGTGGATGCTGCGCTTCCACACCCAGACCGCCGGGGTGCAGCTCACCGCCCAGCAGCCCGAGCTGAACCTGGTCCGGGTCTCGGTGCAGGCGCTCGCCGCGGTGTTCGGCGGCACCCAGTCGCTGCACACCAACGGCTTCGACGAGGCGATCGCGCTGCCCACCGAGAAGGCCGCCCGGCTCGCCCTGCGCACCCAGCAGGTGCTCGCCCACGAGACCGACGTGACCGCCACCGTCGACCCGTTCGCCGGCTCGTACGCGGTCGAGTCGCTGACCGACGAGGTGGAGGCCGCCGCGCTGGCGCTGATGGCCCGGGTCGAGGAGCTGGGCGGCGCGGTGGCCGCGATCGAGCTGGGCTTCCAGAAGGCCGCGATCGAGCGCACCGCCTACCGGCTCCAGCAGGAGAC
Source organism: Kitasatospora sp. NPDC056731 (assembly GCF_040687675.1). Lineage (NCBI taxonomy): Bacteria > Bacillati > Actinomycetota > Actinomycetes > Kitasatosporales > Streptomycetaceae > Kitasatospora > Kitasatospora sp. NPDC056731. The sequence goes on along the minus strand of NZ_JBFBNR010000006.1, from coordinate 80,187 downwards.
CGACTCCGGCGAGCGGACGGTGGTCGGCGTCAACCGCTTCCGGCTGGACACCGAGGAGCCGTACCGGCCGCTGCGGGTGGATCCGGCGGTCGAGCGGCAGCAGGCCGAGCGGCTGTCCCGGCTGCGGGCCGGCCGGGACCGCGTGGCCGTCGCCCGGGCGCTGGACGGGCTGCGCCGCACTGCGGAGGGGGCGGGGAACGTGCTGTACCCGATGAAGGAGGCGCTGGCCGCGCGGGCCACCGTCGGCGAGGTCTGCGACGCGCTGCGGGAGGTGTGGGGCGTGTACGCCCCGGTGGAGAGTTTCTGACGCCCCGTTAGTAAGGGGCCGGCCGTGACCGCCGCTCCGGGCGGTCGTTGCACAGGGCAAGCAATCGGGGAAGGCGGCTGAAACGAGATGTCATACCCACCTGTTCGGCCGGTATGCGCCCATCCGGGGACTAGTTTTCCAGAAGTCGGGCCAAATCCCCCCAACAGGCCTACCCTTGTTGAGATGAACCGTCCTGAGCCCGCTCAGCCGGGCGCCACTCTGGCCACCGCACGCCCCGCCGCCGAACTGCGCGCCCGGGTCCGGGGGCTGGAGTCCGAGCTGATCGCCTTCCGCCGTGACCTGCACCGGCACCCGGAGCTCGGCCGCCAGGAGTTCCGCACCACCGGCCTGCTCCGCGACCGGCTGGTGGCGGCCGGCCTGAGCCCCCGGGTGCTGCCCGGCGGCACCGGCCTGATCGTCGACATCGTCCCGGCCGGCACCGCCCCCGGCACCGAGTTCCTGGCCTTCCGCGCCGACATCGACGCGCTGCCGATCGACGACGCCAAGACCGACGTGCCGTACCGCTCGACCGTCCCCGGCCGGGCCCACGCCTGCGGCCACGACGTGCACACCGCGGTGGTGCTCGGCACCGCCCTGGTGCTGGCCGAGGCCGTCCGCACCGGCGAACTGCGCCGCCCCGTCCGGCTGGTGTTCCAGCCGGCCGAGGAGGTCCTGCCGGGCGGTGCGCTGGACGTGATCAAGGCCGGGGGGATGGACGGCGTCGGCCGGATCTTCGCGGTGCACTGCGACCCCAAGGTGGAGGTGGGCCGGATCGCCCTGCGCACCGGGGCGATCACCTCGGCCTGCGACCGCCTGGTGCTGCACCTGGACGGCCCCGGCGGGCACACCGCCCGCCCGCACCTGACCACCGATCTGGTGACCGCGATCGCCCGGATGGCCGCCGACCTGCCGGGCGCGCTGGCCCGCCGGATGGACCCGCGCTGGGGCGTCAGCCTGGTCTGGGGCCGGATCGCCTCCGGCTCCGCGCCCAACGTCATCCCGCAGCGCGCCGAACTGGAGGGCACCGTCCGCTGCCTGGAGCTGGACGGCTGGCGCGAGGCGCCCGACCTGCTGCACGAGCTGATCGCCAAGCTCGCCGAGACCTACCGGGCGAAGTGGACGCTGGACTACCACCGAGGGGTGCCGCCGGTGGTCAACGAGGCGGTCTCGGTCGCCCTGCTGGACGCGGCGATGACCGACCGGTTCGGCCGGGAGGGCGCGCAGGTGGTGGAGAGCACCGAGCAGAGTCTGGGCGGCGAGGACTTCTCCTGGTACCTGGAGCACGCCCCGGGCGCGCTGGCCCGGCTCGGCGTCCGCGCCCCCGGTGACACCACCGTCCGCGACCTGCACCAGGGCCGCTTCGACGTCGACGAGCGCGCGATCGGGATCGGCGTGGAGTTGTTCGCGGCGCTCGCCCTGGACGAGCCGCAGGGCTGAGTCGCGGGACTGAGTCGCAGGACTGAGCTGCGGAAACCGAACGGCAGGGCTGAGCCGCAGGGCTGAGCCGCCGAAACCGAACGGCAGGACTGGGCCGCGGGATTGAGCGGCGCACACCGTCCTCGGACATCTCCTCGGGCACTGCGTGAACGCCCCCTCGGGCGACCCCCGGGCGACCGGCCGGCACCTCATCTCGGTGACCGGCCGGTTTACCGCCATCCGGGGTTATCGAACGGTTCCGTAGACTGGGCCGCAAAACCAGCTTTGGATCACCGTCCGCGCACGGGAATAGGGCCTTGGGAAGACCGTGAGACCACGGTTTGATAACAACCCGAATGCTCCGGCACCCCGTAACCCAACCGTGTTCTACGCGCGTTACGGTGGCGTCCGACCACGCTAATCAGGTGCGTGTGAGAAGGAGATACTCCCTTGCGCCGTTCAATGAAGCTCGCTGCGGTTGTGCTCTCGGGTTCCCTGGGCATGGCCTCGCTCGCCGCTTGCGGCGCAAAGAGCACTGACAGCAACACCTCCTCCGGTTCGGGCGACGGCTCGATCAAGGTCGGTATGGCCTACGACATCGGCGGCCGTGGCGACCAGTCGTTCAACGACTCCGCCGCCCGCGGTCTCGACAAGGCCAAGGCCGAGCTCGGCGTCGCGGTCACCGAGGCCGACGCCAAGACCGGTGAGGCCGAGGCTGACAAGGAGACCCGCCTCAAGAACCTGATCGACGGTGGTTACAAGACGATCATCGCGGTCGGCTTCGTCTACCAGCAGGCGGTCGACAAGGTCGCCAAGGACAACCCGAACGTCAAGTTCGCGATCATCGACTCGAACGACAAGGACCAGCCGTCCAACGTCACTTCGCTGGTCTTCGCCGAGCAGGAGGGTTCGTACCTCGCCGGCGTCGCCGCCGCGAACAAGTCGAAGTCCAAGCACGTCGGCTTCATCGGCGGTGTGCAGACCGAGCTCATCAAGAAGTTCGAGGCCGGTTACAAGGCGGGTGTGAAGTCCGTCGACCCGAACATCCAGGTCGAGACCACCTACCTGACCACGCCTCCGGACTTCACCGGCTTCAACTCGCCCGACAAGGGCAAGGATGCCGCGCAGGGCCAGCTCGACAAGGGCGCGGACGTCATCTACGCCGCCGCCGGCTCCTCCGGCAACGGCGCCATCGAGGCCGTCGCCAACAAGCCGGGCGCCCTGGCCATCGGCGTCGACTCCGACCAGGCCGCCCAGCCGGCCCTGGCGAAGTACAAGAACAGCATCCTGACCTCGATGGTGAAGAACGTCGACAACGCCGTCTTCTCCTACGTCGAGTCGATCAAGAAGGGCCAGCCGTTCACCGGCATCAAGCTCTTCGACCTGAAGGCCGAGGGCGTCTCGCTCGCCACCACCGGCGGCAAGCTCGACGACATCCAGGACAAGCTGAAGGGCGCCACCACGGCGATCACCTCCGGCGCCACCACCGTCCCGACCGCGCCGGCCCAGTAAGGCCCGCGCGTCCCGGACGCACCAGCGACTGCCGCCTGCCCGGCAGCGCGATGAACGGCAAAGCATCACGGGAGGGGCCCGGCAGGGTGCGCTCAACGCGTACCCCCGGGCCCCGTCCCGTCCCCCCGTCTTCCCCTTGGCCCTCCCAGCGCAACGACGCGCCTCCAGACCACCAGGAGATCGCCATCACCGCATCCGACCCCGTCCCCCCGCGCGAGGACGGTACCCCCAGCGCGGGGACGGCGACATCGGCCGTCGAACTGCGCGGTATCACCAAGCGCTTCCCCGGTGTCGTGGCCAACCACGACATCAACCTCACCGTCCGCAGCGGTACCGTGCACGCCCTGATGGGTGAGAACGGCGCCGGCAAGTCGACGCTGATGAAGATCCTCTACGGCATGCAGAAGCCGGACGAGGGCACCATCGCGATCAACGGCGAGCCGTGCGAGTTCAACACTCCGGGCGACGCCATCTCCCGCGGCATCGGCATGGTCCACCAGCACTTCATGCTGGCCGACAACCTCACCGTGTGGGAGAACGTCGTCCTCGGCGGCGAGAAGCTCCACGGCATCGGCGCCAAGGCGAAGGCGAAGATCAAGGAGATCTCCGACCAGTACGGCCTGGGCGTGCGCCCGGACGCCCTGGTCGAGGACCTCGGCGTCGCCGACCGCCAGCGCGTCGAGATCCTCAAGGTGCTCTACCGCGGCGCCAAGATCCTGATCCTCGACGAGCCGACGGCCGTGCTCGTCCCGCAGGAGGTCGACGCGCTGTTCGACAACCTGCGCGAGCTCAAGTCCGAGGGCGTCACCGTCATCTTCATCTCGCACAAGCTGCACGAGGTGCTGGCGGTGGCCGACGCGATCAGCGTGATCCGGCGCGGCACCACGGTCGGCGACGCCGACCCGAAGGCCGTCACCGCCCGTCAGCTGGCCGAGATGATGGTCGGCGCCGAGCTGCCCTCCCCGGAGAGCCGCGAGTCGACCGTCACCACGACCGAGATGCTCGACGTCAAGGACCTGCGGATCGCCAAGACCGACGCCGAGGGCATCGAGCGCGTCGTCCTCGACGACATCTCGCTGCGCATCCACAAGGGCGAGATCCTCGGCATCGCCGGCGTCGAGGGCAACGGCCAGGCCGAACTGGTCGAGGCCATCATGGGCATGCTGCCGCTGGACGGCGGCACCGTCACCCTGGGCGGCAAGGACCTCTCCGGCTCGCTCACCCGGGCCCGCCGCGAGGCCGGCATCGGCTACATCCCCGAGGACCGCCACAAGCACGGCCTGCTGCTGGAGGCCCCGCTCTGGGAGAACCGGATCCTCGGTCACGTCACCGAGGCGCCCAACTCCAAGGGTGTCCTGCTCGACCCGGGCGCCGCCCGCAAGGACACCTGGCGGATCGTCGAGGCCTTCGACGTCCGCACCCCCGGCATCGAGGTCACCGCGGCCTCCCTCTCCGGCGGCAACCAGCAGAAGCTGATCATCGGCCGCGAGATGAGCCACCAGCCCAAGCTGCTGATCGCCGCGCACCCCACCCGTGGTGTGGACGTCGGCGCGCAGGCGCAGATCTGGGAGCACATCCGGGTCGCCCAGCGGGCCGGCCTGGCCGTGCTGCTGATCTCCGCCGACCTGGACGAGCTGATCGGCCTGTCCGACACCATCCGGGTCATCTACCGCGGGCGCCTGGTCGCCGACGCCGACCCGGCCACCGTCACCGCCGAGGACCTCGGCACCGCCATGACGGGTGCCGCCAGCGGCCACCTCGAGTCCGATGCGGAGGCCGCCGAGCACTTCCACGAGATCCTCGCGGAGGGCACCGAGGCCGAGTCCGACGCCGGCCCCACCGACACCGCCGACGACCCGCAGGCGGGGGAGTAACCCACATGACCAGTCCCAACACCGCCGCCAAGCGCAGCCTGGCGCAGCGGATCAGCGGTGAGCGGATCGTGCTCGCACTGGCGGCGCCGGTGCTCGCGGTCGTGCTCTCCGTCGCGATCTGCTCCGTCCTGCTGGCGACCTCCGGCAAGAACCCGTTCGACGCGTGGAACGTGATGCTCACGTACGCCACCAAGTCGGACGGCCAAGTGGCGATCCTCAACCGGTCCACCACGTACTACCTGGCCGCCGCGGCCGCCGCCTTCGGGTTCCGGATGAACCTGTTCAACATCGGCGTCGAGGGCCAGTACAAGGTCGCGGCGCTGTTCGCGGCCTTCGTCGGCGCCAAGGTCGACCTGCCGGCGATCATCCAGATCCCGCTGCTGCTGGTCACCGCCATGCTGGTCGGCGGCCTGTACGCGAGCATCGCCGGTCTGCTGAAGGTCTACCGCGGGGTCAGCGAGGTCATCTCGACCATCATGCTGAACTCGATCTCGATCGCGGTCGTCGGCCTGCTGCTCGTCCCCGGCATCTTCGCGCCGAAGACGAGCACCACCAGCAACTCGATCCAGACCTCCCCGATCTCGCAGTCCAGCCACTTCTTCTCGATGGAGACGGCGGGTGGCCCGCTCTGGGGCTTCATCTTCATCGCCGCCCTGGTCGGCGTGGTCTTCCAGTTCACCCTGACCCGCACCCGCTTCGGCTTCGACCTGCGGGCCACCGGCCGCTCGGAGTCGGCCGCGACCGCGTCCGGCGTGAACGTCAAGCGCATGGTGGTCATCTCGATGGTGGTCTCCGGCGCGATCGCCGGTCTGATCGGCATGCCCGAGCTGCTGCAGAACTCGTACTACTACGGCCAGAGCTTCCAGTCGAACCTGGGCTTCCTCGGCATCTCGATCGCCCTGCTGGGCCGCAACAGCCCGATCGGCATCGCCTTCGCGGCCCTGCTGTTCGCCTTCCTGGACACCACCGGCTCCCAGCTGCCGCTCCAGGGCGGCTTCCCCTTCGAGATCGTCGACGTCATGAAGGGCACCATCGTCATCTGCGTCGTCGTCGCCTACGAACTGGTGCGCCGCTACGGCCTGAAGCGCCAGCAGCAGAAGGTCGGCGCCCAGCTCGCCGCCCAGCTCGCGGCCCAGCTCGCGGCCACTGAGAAGAAGGAGGTGTCCGCATGAGCACGGCTACCGCCGCGCGTCCGAAGGCGCCGGGCGCGCCCACCAAGAAGCGCAAGATGTCCTGGCCGGTGCTGCTGCTGCTGATCGCGGGCGCCCTGGTCCTGTTCTCCGCCGTGGGCATGGCCACCGGCAACCACGCGCTGACCTCCTCCGGCCAGATCACCGCCGCGCTCAGCGCCGCCGTGCCGATCGGCATGGCCGGTCTGGGTGGTCTGTGGTCCGAGCGGGCCGGCGTGGTCAACATCGGCCTCGAAGGCATGATGGTCGCCGGCACCTTCTGCGGTGCCTGGGCCGGCTACCTGGTCAACCCGTGGGTCGGTCTGCTGGCCGGCATGCTCGGCGGCGCGCTCGGCGGTCTGCTGCACGCGCTCGTGACCGTCACCTTCGGCGTCGACCACATCGTCTCCGGCGTCGGCATCAACCTGCTGATCCCCGGCATCTGCGCGTACGTCAACCGGATCTACTACAAGGACTACATCGCGGTCGGCGCGGGTGCGAACCAGTCGCCGCCGGCGGATCCGCTGCCGTACATCACGGTCCCCGGGCTGTCCTCCGGGCTGAAGAGCATCGAGGGCCACCACTGGTTCCTGGTCTCGGACGTGGCCGGCGTGCTCGGTGGCCTGGTCACCAACATCTCGGTGGTCGTGCTGCTGGCCGGCGCGATGATCGTGGTCAGCTACTTCGTGCTCTGGCGCACGGTGTTCGGCCTGCGGCTGCGCTCCTGCGGTGAGAACCCGACCGCCGCCGAGTCGCTGGGCGTCAACGTCTACAAGTACAAGTACCTCGCGGTCATCGCCTCCGGCGCCTTCGCCGGCCTCGGCGGTGCGTACCTCTCGCTGGTCGCGGCGCACTTCTACAAGGACGGCCAGACCCTCGGCCGCGGCTTCATCGGCCTCGCCGCGATGATCTTCGGCAACTGGATGCCGGGCGGCCTCGCCATGGGCGCCGGCCTGTTCGGCTTCACCGACAGCCTCCAGCTGCGCGACCCGGAGTCGGTGCACGTGCTGATCCTGACCGTCGCCATCGCGATGGCGCTGCTCGCCCTCTGGCAGCTGTACCGGCGCAAGTTCACCGGCGCGGCGATCTCCTTCGTGGTCGCCGGCGGTCTCGGTGCCTGGTACGCGCTCACCGACGAGGTGCAGCGCCCGCTGATCGTCGCCACGCCGTACGTGATCACCCTGGTGGTGCTCTCGCTGGCCTCCCAGCGGCTGCGCATGCCGAAGGCGGACGGCCAGATCTACCGCAAGGGACAGGGCAAGTGACGGCGCCGGCGGCGTCGGCCGCGATCGACTGGGAGCGGCTGCGCGCGGCCGCGCGCGAGGCGATGACCCACGCGTACGCCCCGTACAGCAAGTTCCCGGTCGGCGCGGCCGCGCTGGTGGACGACGGGCGGCTGGTCACCGGCTGCAACGTCGAGAACGCCTCGTACGGGCTCGGGCTGTGCGCCGAGTGCGGGCTGGTGTCCACGCTGCACGCCACCGGCGGCGGCCGGCTGACGGCCTTCACCTGCGTCGACGGCGCGGGCGAACTGCTGATGCCGTGCGGGCGCTGCCGCCAGCTGCTCTACGAGCACGGCGGGCCGGAACTGCTGATCGAGCTGCCCTCGGGGATCCGCCCGATGAGTGAGGTCCTGCCCGACGCGTTCGGGCCGGAGCGGCTCTAGCTTCGACAATTGTTACGCGCGTAGAGTGTCGCGAGTGGGCCGGAACCCGGTCATCTCGCGACACTCTTCGCTTTTGAAACCCCTCTTGGAGCACGCATGGACGCCATCTCCGTCATCAGGACCAAGCGCGACAGCGGAGAACTGAGCGACGCTCAGATCGACTGGGTCATCGACGCCTACACCCGCGGCGAGGTCGCCGACGAGCAGATGTCCGCCCTGGCCATGGCGATCCTGCTGAACGGCATGAAGCCGCACGAGATCAGCCGCTGGACCGACGCCATGATCCGCTCCGGCGTCCGGATGGACTTCTCCTCGCTGCCGCTGCCCACCAGTGACAAGCACTCCACCGGCGGCGTCGGCGACAAGATCACCCTCCCGCTCGCCCCGCTCGTCGCCGCCTGCGGCGCCGCCGTCCCGCAGCTCTCCGGCCGCGGCCTCGGCCACACCGGCGGCACCCTCGACAAGCTGGAGTCCATCCCCGGCTGGCGCGCCCTGCTCTCCAACGAGGAGATGCTCGACGTCCTGCGCTCCACCGGCGCGGTCATCTGCGCCGCCGGTGACGGCCTCGCGCCCGCCGACAAGAAGCTCTACGCGCTGCGCGACGTCACCGGCACCGTCGAAGCCATCCCGCTGATCGCCTCCTCGATCATGTCCAAGAAGATCGCCGAAGGCACCGGCGCCCTGGTCCTGGACGTCAAGGTCGGCTCCGGCGCCTTCATGAAGAACCTCGACAACGCCCGCGAACTCGCCCGCACCATGGTCGGCCTGGGCGCCAACGCCGGCGTGAACACCGTCGCCCTGCTCACCGACATGTCCACCCCGCTCGGCCTCACCGCCGGCAACGCGCTGGAGGTCCGCGAGTCGATCGAGGTGCTGGCCGGCGGCGGCCCCGCCGACGTCGTCGAGCTCACCCTCGCCCTCGCCCGCGAGATGCTCGCCGCGGCCGGCGTGCACGGCAAGGACCCGGCCGACGCGCTCCGCGACGGCTCCGCGATGGATCACTGGCGCCGCATGATCGCCGCCCAGGGCGGCGACGTCGACGCCCCGCTCCCGGTCGCCCGCGAGCAGCACGTCATCCCGGCGCCCGCCTCCGGCGTCCTCACCGAGCTCGACGCCTACGCCGTCGGCGTCTGCGCCTGGCGCCTCGGCGCCGGCCGCGCCCGCAAGGAGGACCCGGTCCAGGCCGGTGCCGGCGTCGAGATGCACGCCAAGCCCGGCGACACCGTCGTGGCCGGCCAGCCCCTGCTGACCCTGCACACCGACACCCCCGAGCGCTACGACTACGCCATCGAGGCACTGACGGGCGGCATCGAGGTCTCCCCGGCCGGCACGGCCTTCACCCCGAACCCGATCGTCCTCGACCGCATCGCGTGACCGTGTGATTACCCCATGTGCGGCAGCGCGCCCTACGCTGCCGCACATGGGAGTTGACCGCTTCACGGTCGAGATCGAACCGGAGGGGGTGGCGATGAACCACCTCCAGTGGAAGACCCGCCGCACGCGTGAGCTGCTGGGCGAGCAGGTGCAGGAGAGCCCGGAGATGGCCGCAGAGCGGCTGGAGTTTCGTTACTCCTGGGCGTTCGGGCAGGCGCTCTACGACCGCCGCACTGCTCTCGGCCTGTCGCAGACGGACGTGGCCCGTCGCGCCAACATGACCGAAGACGAGATCGAGTGCATCGAGGGAGCCGGCACCGTGCCCACCCTGCCGCTGTTGGAAAAGCTGGCGGTGGCTCTGGAAGCCGAGTTGGACCTCCACGTGGTGCCCGGTGCCGATGTGAGGCTTCGCTTCCACGCGCCGGCTGCATGAGGGGCCGACGAGGAGCCCGCACCCGGTTTGCCGGGTGCGGGCTCCTTCCGTGTGCTCAGGCCCGGTCGGCCGGTGTCCTGCGGGTGCGGGTTCAGGCGTAAGTCCGTAGGACGCTGGTGTCGAGCGTCCAGGGGCCGACGGTGATCTTGTCGCCGAAGGCGAAGTCCTTGCGGCGGGTGTAGCCGGGCTCGTCGTGCACGATGCCGGTGCCCTTGCGGGGATCGACCAGGACGTTTCAGGAGCCTACCGATGTTGGGCGGGCCGCCGCGTGGGCCTGGCGGGTGGCGTAGAGGGTGACGGCGGCGGCGAGGGTCATGGCGGTGAGGCCGACGGTGGCGGCGCCGGGCCAGCCGGTGGCGTGGTAGGCGTCGGCGCCCAGGGTGCCGCCGAGGCTGTTGCCGAGGTAGTAGGCGATCAGGTAGAGGGCGGAGGCCTGGGCGCGGCCCTCGGTGGCGGTGCGGCCGACCGCTGAGGAGGCGGTGGCGTGGCCGGCGAAGAAGCCGGCGGTGATCAGGACCAGGCCGAGCAGGGCGCAGACCAGGGACTCGGTGAGGGAGAGCAGCAGCCCGGCGGCGGTCACGCCGATGGAGACGTAGAGCGCGCCGCGGCGGCCGAGTCGGCCGGCGAGGCGGCCGGCCGCGGCGGAGGTGCCGGTGCCGACCAGGTAGACGACGAAGATCGAGGCGGCGACGGACTCGGGCAGGTGGAACGGCGCCGAGATCAGCCGGTAGCCGACGGTGTTGTAGACCGCGCCGAACACGGCCATGAACAGCAGCCCGAGCGCGTACAGCCGCACCAGCAGCGGGTTGCGCAGGTGCCGGCCGACGGTGCGGGCGAGGGCGCGGGCGTCCACCGGGGCCGGGGTGAAGTGTCGGGCGGCGGGGATCAGCAGCCGGAAGGCGAGCGCGGCGAGCAGGGCGAGGGCGGCGGAGGCGGCGAGGCCCCAGCGCCAGCCGAAGGCCGCGGCGGTCCAGCCGGAGAGCAGTCGGCCGCCCATGCCGCCGATGCTGTTGCCGGCCACGTACAGGCCCATCGCGGAGGCCAGGGCGCTGGGGTGGACCTCCTCGGCGAGGTAGGCCATGGCGGTGGCGGGCAGCCCGGCGAGCGCGGCGCCCTGGAGGACGCGCAGCACGACGAGGGTGGTGAGGTCGGGCGCGAACGGCAGGGCGAGGGCGAGGGTGGCGGCGGCGAGGGTGGAGGCCGTCATGACGGCGGTGCGGCCGTACCGGTCGGACAGGGCGCTGGCGGGGAGCAGGGCGAGCGCGAGTCCGAGGGTGGCGGCGGAGGCCGTCCAGCTGGCCTGGCCGGGGGTGAGGTCGAGGTCGGCGGAGAGGATCGGCAGCAGGCCCTGGGTGGAGTAGAGCAGGACGAAGGTCGCGACTCCGGCGGCGAACAGGGCGAGGTTGGCGCGGCGGAAGGCACGCTGGCCGGGGCGGTGGCGGTCGTCGTGCGAGGCGGCGGGGGCGGGGGCATCCGGGGTGGTCACGGATGCCCTGGTATCGGCGGGCTGCATGTCGTCGACGGTAGGCGCGCTGCGGTTGATGCGTCCAATGCATGAACGGTGGATGATCGATGCGTTGTCGTATGAGTCGAGGTGGTGGCGGGATGGCCGGGGCGGACCGGGTGGACGTGACGGACGGCACGGAGCCGTGGTACCGGGTGGCGGAGTTGGGGCCGGACGAGCCGGCGGTGCTGCTGGCGCCCCGGCTGGCCCAGTTCGCGGCGGTGGCCCGGCTGGAGCACGTGACGCGGGCGGCCGCGCTGCTCGGGGTGCCGCAGCCGACGCTGTCGCGGGCGGTGGCCCGGCTGGAGGAGGAGCTGGGTGTGGACCTGCTGGCCCGTCAGGGCCGGACGGTCCGGCTGACCAGGGCCGGCCGGCTGCTGCTGGCCTCGGTGGAGCGGGCGCTGGCGGAGGTCGAGCGGGGTGCGGAGGCGGCCCGGGCGGAGGCCGATCCGGCGGCCGGGCGGGTGGCGTTCGGCTTTCTGCACACGATGGGGACGGACGCGGTGCCGGCGCTGCTGCGCGGGTTCCGGGCGGGGCATCCGCAGGTCCGGTTCCAGCTGGTGCAGGACTACGTCGGGGCGATGCTGGAGCGGTTGCGGGCGGGGGAGTTGGACCTCTGCCTGGTCGCGCCGCTGCCGGACGATCCGGCTTTCACGGCCCGCCCGCTGGACGAGCAGCGGCTGCACCTGGTCGTCCCGGCGGACCACCGGCTGGCGGGCCGGCGGCGGATCCGGCTGGCGGAGGTGGCCGAGGAGCCGTTCGTCGGGCTGGAGCAGGGGTACGGGCTGCGCGCGATCACGGACGGCTTCTGCGCGCAGGCCGGGTTCGTGCCGCGGCTGGCCTTCGAGGGGGAGGAGGCGGAGACGCTGCGTGGGCTGGTCGCGGCCGGGCTGGGGGTGGCGCTGCTGCCGCCGGCGCTGGTGCCGCGGCCGGGGGTGGTGGAGCTGGAGGTGACGGCGCCGCGCACCCGGCGGGCGATCGGGCTGGCCTGGGCGGCGGGGCGGCCGCTGACCCCGCCGGTGGCGGCGTTCCGGGACTTCGTACTGTCCCGGCGGGGCCGGTTGCTGCAGCACGATTGAGCCGCAACTGAAGCCGTAACTGGGCCGAATGTGCCGCGGATGGCCCGGACGGTGGAATTCCCGGTGGACTTTCGCCGAACCGGCCGTGTTAACAGTGGTGGGTCTACGCGCGTAGGGGCTATATTTCCGCAATGGAGAAGCAGATCCCTGTCACCGCCGCGGGCGCCGGCCCGCGCATCCCCACCCCCGACCAGATCCGCCGCGCGCCGAAGGTGCTGCTGCACGACCACCTCGACGGCGGGCTGCGCCCGGAGACGGTCGTCGAGCTGGCCGCCGCGGTCGGCTACGAGGGCCTTCCGACCACCGACGCCAAGGAGCTCGGCGAGTGGTTCCGCGAGGCCGCCGACTCCGGCTCGCTGGTCCGCTACCTGGAGACCTTCGCGCACACCTGCGCCGTGATGCAGACCCGCGAGGCCCTGATCAAGGTCGCCGCCGACTGCGCCGAGGACCTGGCCGCCGACGGCGTCGTGTACGCCGAGGTCCGCTACGCCCCCGAGCAGCACCTGGAGGCCGGCCTGTCCCTGGACGAGGTCGTCCAGGCCGTGAACGAGGGCTTCCGCCTCGGCGAGGCCAACGCCCGCGCGGCCGGCCACCGGATCCGGGTCGGCACCCTGCTGACCGCGATGCGGCACGCCGCCCGCTCCACCGAGATCGCCGAACTGGCCAACCGCCACCGGGACCAGGGCGTCGTCGGCTTCGACATCGCCGGCGCCGAGGCGGGCCACCCGCCCACCCGCCACCAGGCCGCCTTCGACTACCTCAAGGGCGAGAACAACCACTTCACCATCCACGCGGGCGAGGCCTTCGGCCTGCCGTCGATCTGGGAGGCCCTGCAGTGCTGCGGCGCCGACCGGCTCGGCCACGGCGTGCGGATCGTCGACGACATCACGGTCGCCGAGGACGGCAGCGTCGAGCTCGGCCGGCTGGCCGCGTACGTGCGCGACAAGCGCATCCCGCTGGAGATGTGCCCGACCTCCAATCTCCAGACTGCGGCGGCCACTTCGTACGCCGAGCACCCGATCGGGCTGCTCAGCCGGCTGAAGTTCCGGGTCACCGTGAACACCGACAACCGGCTGATGAGCGGCACCAGCATGAGCCGCGAGTTCGGGCACCTGGTGGAGGCCTTCGGCTACACGCTCGGGGACATGGAGTGGTTCACGGTGAACGCGATGAAGTCCGCGTTCCTGCCGTTCGACGAGCGGCTGGCGATGATCAACGACGTGATCAAGCCGGGGTACGCCGAACTGAAGGCGGAGTGGCTGTTCAGCTCGGGCACCGGCGACAGCTGAGCGGCCCGGCCCGTTCGAATGGTCGGGTGAACGCCCATGTCCCGAAAGGGAGTTGGCGTTCATCCGACTACTCACTCGGGTGAGTGAACGCCCTTTGGTCCTCGCGTGGCCCACTCACTACGGTGTGCCCGTCCATGCTGACAGGCCGTGGCGGCGGTAGCCCGTCCGCCCCGTCCCGATGTCGGCCACCGACGACGACCCAAGGGACGAACCATGAAGCAGGCTCTCAAGGCCGCCGGCACCGCGGCGCTCGGCATCGCCATCGCGGCGGTGGGCGCCGGTACCGCCGCCGCCGCCGCCCCCGCGCCCGGCGGCCTCGGGCTGCCCACCGGCGCGGTCACGAACCCCGCGGTGACCGGCGCGGTCACCGACACCGCCGCCAAGCTGCCCGGCGGCGACAAGGTCACCGGCACGCTCGGCACCCTCACCCCGGCTGCCGGCCAGGCGGCGCCCGCCCCGGCCGCCGAGGCCGGTGCCACCACGCGTGGCGCCATCCCGACCATCCCCGGCATCGACAAGACCCCCATCGGCGGGCTGACCCACACCCTGCCGCTGCCGGGCCTGGCCGGCTGAGCCGGCCGCAGGCACGGCGGCGGGCCGTCCGCCCCGGTGATCCCGGGAGCGGGCGGCCCGCCGTCGTACCGGCCCCGGCGCGACGGCGCCGGGCGTGCGACTCCCGGGCTTACGGCTCCTGGGGGAGCAGCACCCAGAGGGCCAGGTAGACCAGGCACTGGAGCCCGGGCAGGATGATCGAGATCAGGAAGATCAGTCGCACGGTCCACGGCGTCACGCCGTAGCGCTCGGCGAGCCCGGCGCAGACGCCGGCGATGACGCGGTTGTGACGGGGACGGGCGAGACGGGCGCTCATGGGTCAACTCCGTGTCGTGGCACCCGATCCGGCCGATCCGGCGGGCTTAATTTCCACTCTCCGCCACCGCGCTCCCGGAAACGTCCACCTGGCAGTCGATTCGTCACCCCGCCGACTCGCCGGTGAGGCGTAGCCGGGTGTCGGGGTCCGTCTCAGGGTCGCCCGGAGGCGGACGCCCCAGGTGGCGCCCGCGCGGCGGCGGGAAAGCCCGTTGCGGTCCGGCGGCGGTCCGGTCTAGCCTCTCCGGCAACACGTCGAGGGAGACGAGTACCTCCGGGCCCCGTGGGCCGAGAGAGCCGCCGGCAGCTGTGAAGGCGGCCCTGCGTCCCGGAGCGAAGACACTCCCGAGTGCGGGGAGGAAATGCCCCGCCGGCCGGCCCCCGTCAACGGGCCGCAACGAGGCCGCCGCCCGTGCGGGCGGCGGCGAAAGTGCGGTGGCACCGCGAGTTGCCCTTCTCGCCCGCACTCCGAAGGGATCACCACGACGCCCCTGGAGGGCCGCGATGATCCACCCGACGACCCGTGTCCTGGCCGCCGAACTACCCGGCCACGTCGGCGAATCCGTAGAGATCAGTGGCTGGCTGCACCGCCGCCGCGCGCTCAAGTCCGTCACCTTCCTGGTGATCCGGGACCGCTCCGGACTGGCCCAGGTGGTCGCCACCGGCGCGGGCCCCGACCTGCCGGAGGAGACCGTCCTGCGGATCCGCGGCACCGTCACCGCCAACCCGCAGGCGCCGGCCGGCGTCGAGCTGACCTCGCCCACCGTCGAGGTCCTGTCCAGCCTCGCCGAGGCGCCCCCGGTCAGCCTGTTCCGGCCGACCGTCGAGGCCGCCCTCCCGGTGATCCTCGACGGCGCCCCCGTCACCCTCCGCCACCCGCGCCTGTCCGCCCTGCACCGGATCACCGCGGCCTCGGTGGGCGGGTTCCGGGCCACCCTCGACGGCCTGGGCTTCACCGAGATCCAGACCCCGAAGGTGGTCTCCTCGGCCACCGAGTCCGGGGCGAACGTCTTCGCGCTGGACTGGTTCGGCCGCCCCGCCTACCTCGCGCAGTCGCCGCAGTTCTTCAAGCAGGCGATGGTCGGGGTGTTCGAGCGGGTCTACGAGACCGGGCCGGTGTTCCGGGCCGAACCGCACGACACCGCGCGGCACTTGGCGCAGTACACCAGCCTCGACGCGGAACTCGGCTTCATCACCGACCACCGCGAGGTGATGGCCGTGCTGCGCGAGGTGGTCGCCGGGATGGTCGCCTCGGTGGCCGAGCGGGCCGGCGCCGCCGTCGACCTGCTGGAGGTGAAGCCGCCCGAGGTCCCGGCGGAGATCCCGCAGCTCCACTTCGCCGAGGCGATGCGGCTGTTGGGCGTCGACGAGCCGGACCTCGCCCCGGCGCACGAGCGGTGGCTCAGCGAGTGGGCGCTGCGCGAGCACGGCAGCGAGTTCCTGTTCGTGGTCGGCTACCCGATGCGCAAGCGGCCCTTCTACACCCACCCGGAACCGGGCCGCCCGGAGTACTCCAACAGCTTCGACCTGCTCTTCCGCGGGCTCGAACTGGTCACCGGAGGCCAGCGGCTGCACCGGCACGAGGACTACCTGGCCGCGCTGGCGGCCCGGGGCGAGCCGGTCCAGCCGTACGAGGGCTACCTGCGCTCCTTCGCGCACGGGATGCCGCCGCACGGCGGGTTCGCGCTCGGGCTGGAGCGCTGGACGGCGCGGCTCACCGGCACCGACAACATCCGCCGGACCACGCTCTTCCCCCGAGACCTGCACCGCCTGACGCCCTGACGCCTGACCCCGGCGGGCGGGGGGCACCGGACGGACCGGAGCCCCCCGCCCACCGGCGTCGGAGCAGCAGGCGGCTACTGCGCCTGCCCGGACTGCCCGGCCGGCGGCACCGGCTGCGCGTACGGGTTGTTCGGCACGGGCTGCGCCGGCGGAGCGTACGGCGCACCCTGCGGCGCGGCGCCCTGCGGCGGGACGGGCTGGCCGTACGGCGCCGCCTGCGGGGCGTTGGGGTCGTACGGCGCCGCCTGCGGGGCCGGCTGCTGGTTCTTGGCGTTGCCGCGTTCGACGATCGCCTTCACGGAGCTGGCGATCAGCGCGATCGGGAGGATGAACGCCTTGAGGAAGATCTCGTACCGGCCGCCTTCGAAGACGAACGCGAGGTAGTAGGCGTACCCCAGGAATCCGAGGCCGGCGAGGACGTTGAGGATTCGCCAGCCGACCTTCAGGCCGCTACCGGGATTGACCGCTCCGAGGACCAGCATGGCGGCGCCGCTGATCGCGAGCGCGACGACGTACCAGGAGAAAAGCGGCTCGGCGCTGAAATTGAGATTGTTCAAGGGGGGATTCCTGTGGGACGGGGGATAAGACGGTGAAGCCTTTGGGGCGACAGCGCAGGTTACCGGAGGCGGCCGACATTCGGCGTCGCCTTTTCCTCACGGAGTCGCCGCACCCCGACGGAACGGCAATTGACGGGGTGGGAAATGACTGACTATGAGGTGCTGCGGGTCTTTTGCGGCCCCGGCGGCGAGTGCGGGAACGCACTCGCCGTGGTGCGGGAGGGCGGGCCTCAGCGGGCGGGGGGCGTGGGCTCGGCGTAGGCGCGGGCGCGCGCGACCGGCGGGCCGACCAGGGTGGTCACCTTCGGCGCGGGCGCGGGCGCGGGCGCGGCCCCGGACGCGGGCACCGGCATCCGGACCCGCGGCCGCCGGTCGCGCAGCAGCCGCCGCAGGCCGGGGACGAGGGCCAGGTGGGTGATGGCCACCCCGATCACGGCGAGCAGTATGTGGTCGACGTTGAGGACGTGCCCGGGCGTCCAGGAGGAGAGGAACTCCAGGCCGGTCGCCAGTAGGGCGGAGGCGCCGGTGGTGCGCAGGAAGGACGGCAGCCAGGGGGCCCGCAGCCGACCGCCGGCCAGCGGGAGCAGCACGCCGAGCGGGGCCAGCAGGAGGAACTCGCCGACCACCTGCCAGCCGGTGGAGGAGCGGAGGGAGGCCAGCGGCGTCAGGTTGGTGTCGTACACCCAGGGAACCGGCAGCGGCCTCAGCACCACCAGCCAGAGGACGAGGGCCAGGTGACAGGTCAGGCCCGCCAGTCCGGCTGTTCGAAGGGGACGGTGGACGGCCGTCGCCGGCCGGTTCCTGGTCCGTGCGCCGGAACGCTCGTCGCGTGTCCTGGTGCCATCTCGCTGCACGGGGGGAAGGACGTGGACCGGTGGCGCGGTGGTTCCCCCGGGCGTGAACATTCCGGGGCGCGCCCCCGGTCGCCCGCCGCCCCGGGGCCGAACGGCGGGGCGATAGGCAGACGGGCAGACGGACGACGGGCAGGCGGGACTACCGACAGGGTGCCGCGGTCGGCACCGCGCCGAACACGTTGTCGGCCGGCGGGGTGGCGGGCACCACCGTGGGCGACGGGCTCGGGCTCACACCGGCCTTGGCGGCGCCGCGGGCCGGCGGGGTCGGCGTGGGCGCCGACGGCGTGGCCAGGGCGGTCGGTATGTGCGGGGCGGTCGGGCAGGCCGTCCGGCTGGCCGGGGCGCCCGCGTCCACCGGGACGGCGGTCGGCCGGATGCCGCAGCCGGAGGCGAGCGCGAGCAGCAGCAGGGCGCCGGCGGTGCGGCGCAGGGCGGTGCGGGTGGGGGCGGTCACGTGGCGTCCTTGTCCTGGGCGGAGTCGCCGACAAGGCCGTCACCGGTCTCGCCCTCGTTCGGCGGAGGCGGCGGGGCCAGCGGCAGCGTCAGCGTGAACACCGCCCCGACCTCCCCGTTCGCCGCCGTGATCGTGCCCCCGTGGATCTGTGCGTTGGCCATCGCGATCGACAGCCCCAGGCCGCTGCCCTCCGAGCGGGCCCGTCCCCGGTCCGCCTTGTAGAACCGGTCGAAGACGTGCGGCAGCACGTCCTCGGGGATGCCCGGGCCGCTGTCGGAGACCTCGATGACGACCGAGCCCGCGGTCTGCCGGACCTTGACCCGCACCGGGGAGCCGCCGTGCTTGAGCGCGTTGCCGATCAGGTTGGCGAAGACCACGTCGAGCCGGCGCGGGTCGACCACGGCCAGGATGCCGCGCGGGGCGTCCAGTTCGACGGCGTCGTACCAGGCCCGGCCGTCGATGCAGGACATG
Source organism: Kitasatospora sp. NPDC056731 (assembly GCF_040687675.1). Taxonomy (NCBI): domain Bacteria; kingdom Bacillati; phylum Actinomycetota; class Actinomycetes; order Kitasatosporales; family Streptomycetaceae; genus Kitasatospora; species Kitasatospora sp. NPDC056731. The sequence continues at coordinate 61,579 of NZ_JBFBNR010000006.1, read as the reverse complement.
ATCAGGTCGGCCATGTCCACCTCGTCGGCGACGAGCTTGGCGGTGCCGGCGTCGAAGCGGGTCACCTCCATCAGGTTCTCCACCAGGTCGGACAGCCGCCGCGTCTCGCTGACCACGAGCCGTACGGCCGGCGCGATCATCGGGTCCAGCGACTCGGCCTCGTCCTCCAGGATGTCGGTGACGGCGGTCATCGCGGTCAGCGGCGTGCGCAGCTCGTGCGACATGTCGGCGACGAACCGCCGGCTCTGCGCCTCGCGCGCGCTCAACTCCTCGACCTGCTCGTGCAGTGACTCCGCGGCCCGGTTGAACGTCCTCGCCAGGTCCGCGAGTTCGTCCCCGCCCTCGACCTCCAGCCGGGTGTCCAGGTGTCCCTGGCCGAGCCGTCGGGCGGCGTCGCCGAGCCGCTTGACCGGCCGCAGCACGGTCGACGAGGCGGCTTGGGCGAGCAGCGCCGAGCCGATCAGCGCGAGCAGCGTGGCGATGGCCAGCGACCAGCCCAGCGTGTTGAGGTCCTTGCGTTCGTTCTCCAGCGACTTGAACATGTACGCCGTCGGGCCGGTCGGCACCACCTTGGTGCCGCCGATCAGGAACGGCTGGCCCGCCAGGTTCTGCCGCTGCCAGTACAGGTGGTACGGGTACGGGTTGTTCTCGGTGACCTCGCGCTGCCTGGCGACGGTGGACTGCAGCGCCGCCGGGACGTCGGCCAGCGTGAACTGCCCCGGGTCGGAGGAGGCCGTGCACTCCGGGTGCGCCGGGTCGGCCACCACCACGTCGTAACTCAGCCCGGAGCTGGCGACGGTGGACGCGAGCGTGGTCAGGTCCGGGCAACTCGCGTTCAGCGGCAGCTCGGAGACGTTGCGGCTGAGCGAGACCCGGAAGTCGTTGAGCGCGGTGTCCTGGGCGCGCTTGAGCACCGCGTCGCGGTTGAGCCAGTAGGCGATGCCGGAGGCCGAGACGGCGGCGAGCAGCGCGACCGCCGCGAACACCGCGATCAGCCGTACCCGCAGGGAGCGCAGCCTGCGCCACGGGCCCGCGGCGAAGCGGCGGGCCGTCGTCTGATGATCAGTCACAAGAGCCTGTCGTCGTACGGAAGTTCAGGGAGTTCAGGAATTTCGGGCGGCCCAGGCGGATCGGGCGGGCGGCAAACAGGAGGACGGGAAGCAGGAGGACGGCAGGCAGGAGGACGGGAGAGGCACTCAGGCCGGCGGGTCCAGCCGGTAGCCCACCCCGCGGACGGTGCGGATCAGGGTCGGCGCGGACGGCACGTCCTCGACCTTCGCCCGCAGCCGCTGCACGCAGGCGTCCACCAGGCGGGAGTCACCCAGGTAGTCGTGCTCCCAGACCAGCCGCAGCAGCTGCTGGCGGGAGAGCGCCTGGCCGGGGCGGCGGCTGAGCTCCAGGAGCAGCCGCAGCTCGGTCGGGGTGAGCTGGAGGTCCTGCCCGTCCTTGGTGACGGTCATCGCCGCGCGGTCGATCACCACGGTTCCGTACGCGGAGGAGTCGGAGCTCTCCCGCTCGCCGCGCCGCAGCACGGCCCGGATCCGGGCGTCGAGCACCCGCGGCTGCACCGGCTTGACCACGTAGTCGTCGGCGCCGGACTCCAGGCCCACCACCACGTCGATGTCGTCCGAACGGGCGGTCAGCAGGATGATCGGCAGCTGGTCGGTGCGGCGGATGCGGCGGCAGACTTCGAAGCCGTCGATTCCGGGCAGCATGACGTCCAGCACGATCAGGTCGGGCCGCTGCTCCTTGAAGAGCCTCAGACCGTCCTCGCCGGAGGCGGCGGTGGCCACGCGGTGGCCCTGGCGGGTGAGGGCGAGTTCGAGGCCGGTCCGGATGGCGTCGTCGTCCTCGATCAGAAGGAGGAAAGGCACGGCCCCATTTTGGCCCACTCGAAGCGTCGAATCACCCCCAGGACCGGTCACCGACCGTATGGGAACCGGAAGGAGCACTACCGGCGTCCGGTACGGAGGGAGGCGGACCGGGACGAAAGGCCCGCCCCTGTGACACCCCTGTGACAGTCGGCGGACAGCGTCATCACAACCGGCGGGCAAGATTTTCCATGTCGCCGCAGGACAGCGGGCCAACCCGGCCGGCTGGAAGGCGGCAACAGGAACCGCTCGTACCGACCCAGGGGGCGCACGATGAACGCCATGCTTCAGACCCGGACCAACCCGGCTGTCCGCACCGCGCGTTCGTCAGCCACCGCCCCGCGGACCCGGTACGAGGTCAGGACCGACGAGAACTCCGGTGCCGTGACCGTACGGGGGTGCGCGCACAGCACCGGTGGAAACCCTGTCGCCCGCCGGGTGAGCGGCGGCGCAAGGACGGGGGAGCTGTTCGGGATCGGCCGGGTGGGGAACGCGGCCGACTCCGGCAACACCCTCACGCTGCGGGGGATCCTCCCCGTCCGCGTCGAGGGCAAGGACGCTCCGGCGGGGAACCGGGGCGTCGGCGGGAACGGTCTGCGGACGGTCGGCTCGGGGGAGTCGGCCGGCCGCGAGGCCGCCGGTGCGACGTTGCTGCAGCTGAACCCGGCGGCGGCCCGCACCACCGAGGCGGGACGGGCGGACGCGCAGGGGGAGCACCCGGCCGTCGCGGAGGACCACATCACGGAGTTCACCGCGTACGTGCGTGAGCGCCGCGCCTCCCTGTACGCCACGGCGTACCACCTCACCGGTGACCGCTACGAGGCCGAGGACCTGCTGCAGAGCGCGCTCTTCAGCACCTACCGGGCCTGGGGCCGGATCACCGACAAGGCCGCGGTCGGCGGGTACCTCCGCCGCACCATGACCAACCTGCACATCTCCGCCTGGCGGCGCCGCAAGGTCAACGAGTACCCGACCGAGGAGCTGCCGGAGACGGCCGGCGACACCGACGCGATGGGCGGCACCGAGCTGCGCACCGTGCTCTGGCAGGCGCTGGCGAAGCTTCCGGAGAACCAGCGCACCATGCTGGTGCTGCGGTACTACGAGGGCAAGACCGACCCGGAGATCGCCGACGTGCTGGGGATCAGCGTCGGCACGGTCAAGAGCAGCATCTGGCGGGCGCTGCGCCGGCTGCGCGAGGACGAGCACCTGAACAAGTCGGGCGACACCGTCCGGGCGTTCGGCGAGCTGGTCGCCTGACGCGGACGCGGGTGACGCGAAGGAGTGGAACTCCCGTCGGGGGACGGGTAGCGGACGGTCGCGGTGCGTGGACGCCGGCTCGGGGGAGCGGTGAACACGGGGAGCCCGACGGCCGTTCGGGGAAGGCGACGGGCCCGGTGCGGGGGAGACGCACCGGGCCCGTCGTTCTTCGTGTCTTCGTTCCGCGTCGAGCCCCCGTCCGGAGACGGCCCACCCGAACGGAGTACGGCCCCAACGGAGCACGGCCCCAACGGGGGGCGGCTCAGACGGAGGACAGCTCCCACCGCCCGGCCGCGGCGCGGATCCGGCGCTCGGCCTCGGCCCCGGCGCACGGGTGGGAGCCCAGGGTGACCTGCCGCCCGACGATGGACCGCTCGGCGCGCATCAGCCGCCAGCCGCGGCGCAGCAGCACCGGCAGCGACTTGCGGCCCTCCCGGACGTCCCGGCGCAGCCGGCGCCAGGCCGTGGTGAGCGCGCCGTTGCGCAGGCACAGGGCGTCGCCGAGCAGGCCCTCGGCGGCGCACTCGGCGGTGATCTCGGCGGCGAAGATGCCCTCGGCGATGAACGCGGGGGCGCCGTCCAGCTCCAGGGCGCGGGTGGCGATCCGGCCGTTGTCCGGGATCGAGTACACCGGGACGTCGGCGCGGCCGGTCTCGTACAGGCTGCGGATCGCGGCGACCGCCTGGTCGCGGTGCCAGGCGAGCGGGGAGTCCCAGTCGACCGCGCCGTCGGGCAGCAGCGGCAGGGTGGGGTCGTCCCCGTCCTTGTAGAAGTCGTCCAGTTGCAGGACCGGCAGCCCGCTGCGCTCGGCGAGCGAGGACTTCCCGGAGCCGGAGGGGCCGGACAGCAGGACGACCCGGGCGTGGGTCGTCGGCACAGGATTCAGCGGGTCGTCACTCACGGGACACCAGTCTGACGCATCCGGGCCCGATGCCGAAACCCGTCGGATCACACCTTCTGCGGGCCCCGCGGATCGGCGAGCCGGAGGACGGCGTCGAAACGGCGTCGAAACGGCACGGAAAGGCGACGGACCCGCGCCAGGGGGGGAGAGGCGCGGGTCCGTCCAATGACCGTCCGGGCCCTGGGGGGGAGAGGGCACTGGGGACGGCCAGTCTGTGGAGTTGTTACTCGGTGGTCGACGGGGCGGTCAGATCCCCATCGGGTGCCAGACCGTCTTCGTCTCCAGGAACGAGAGTAGCCGGTCGGTACCGGGCGCATTGGTCCAGTCCTGGGCGAACGGGTCCAGCTCCGGACGGACCACCCTCTTCAGGGTATCCGCGGCGGCCGCTTCCAGCGCCTGCGCCGCGCCGGGGCCGTCGGCGGCGATCGCGCCGGTGAGGTCCACCGCGTTGACGTCCTGGTGCGAGGCCAGGGTGGGTGCGATGTCGGCGGTCCTGCCCGAGATGATGTTGACCACGCCGCCGGGGACGTCCGAGGTGGCGAGCACCTCGCCCAGCGACAGGGCCGGCAGCGGGGCGTCCGCGGCGGCCGCGACCACGACCGTGTTGCCGGTGGCGATCGCCGGGGCGATCACCGAGACCAGGCCGAGCAGCGAGTGCCCGTACCCGGCCTGCGGGGCGACGATCCCGACCACGCCGGTCGGCTCCGGGGTGGAGAGGTTGAAGAAGGGGCCGGCGACCGGGTTGGCGCCGCCCGTGATCTGGGCGACCTTGTCCGTCCAGCCCGCGTACCAGATCCAGCGGTCGATCGCGGCGTCCACCAGCGCGGCGGCCTTCTTCGGGCCGATGCCCTCGGCGGCGGAGACCTCGGCGGCGAACTGCTCGCGGCGGCCCTGCAGCATCTCGGCCACCCGGTACAGCACCTGGCCGCGGTTGTACGCGGTGGTGCCGGCCCAGCCCTTGACCGCCGCGCGGGCGGCCAGGACGGCGTCGCGGGCGTCCTTGCGGGTGCCCAGCGGAGCGTTGGCGAGCCACTGGCCCTTGGCGTCCGTCACCTCGTACACCCGCCCGCTCTCGGAGCGCGGGAACTTCCCGCCGACGTACAGCTTGTAGGTCTTGAGGACGTCAAGACGCGTCGCGACATCAGACATCGAGGTAGGCCTCCAGACCGTGGCGGCCACCCTCGCGGCCGTAACCCGACTCCTTGTAGCCGCCGAACGGCGAGGTCGGGTCGAACTTGTTGAAGGTGTTGGCCCAGACCACGCCGGCCTTGAGCCGGCTCGCCGTCCACAGGATGCGCGAGCCCTTCTCCGTCCAGATGCCGGCGGAGAGGCCGTACGGGGTGTTGTTGGCCTTCGCGACCGCCTCGTCGGGGGTGCGGAAGGTCAGCACCGACAGGACCGGGCCGAAGATCTCCTCCTGGGCGATCCGGTGGGCCTGGCTGACGCCGGTGAACAGGGTCGGCTTGAACCAGAAGCCGGTGCCCGGGAGTTCGCACTCGGGCGACCAGCGGTCCGCGCCCTCGGCCTCGCCGGCGTCGGTCAGCTCGGTGATCCGGGCCAGCTGGGCGGCCGAGTTGATGGCGCCGATGTCGGTGTTCTTGTCCAGCGGGTCGCCGACCCGCAGGGTGGACATCCGGCGCTTCAGGGCGTCCAGCAGCTCGTCCTGGATCGACTCCTGGACCAGCAGGCGCGAGCCCGCGCAGCAGACGTGGCCCTGGTTGAAGAAGATGCCGTTGACGATGCCCTCGACCGCCTGGTCGATCGGCGCGTCGTCGAAGACGATGTTCGCGGCCTTGCCGCCCAGCTCCAGCGACAGCTTCTTGCGGCTGCCGGCCAGCTGCCTGGCGATCGCCTTGCCGACCGGGGTGGAGCCGGTGAAGGCGACCTTGTTGACGTCCGGGTGCGCGGTGAGCGCGGCGCCGGTGCGGCCGTCGCCGGTGACGATGTTGACGACGCCCTTCGGCAGACCGGCCTGGCGGCAGATCTCGGCGAAGCGCAGGGCCGTCAGCGGGGTGGTCTCGGCCGGCTTGAGGACGACGGTGTTGCCGGTCGCCAGGGCGGGCGCGATCTTCCACGCCAGCATCATCAGCGGGAAGTTCCACGGGATGACCTGGCCGGCCACGCCCAGCGGGCGCGGGTTCGGGCCGAAGCCCGCGTAGTCCAGCTTGTCCGCCCAGCCGGCGTAGTAGAAGAACCACGCGGCGACGGTCGGGATGTCGAAGTCGCGGGTCTCGCGGATCGGCTTGCCGTTGTCGATCGACTCCAGGACGGCCAGCTCGCGGCTGCGCTCCTGGATGATCCGGGCGATCCGGAACAGGTACTTGCCGCGCTCGCTGCCCGGCAGCGCCGACCAGTCGGCGAAGGCCTTGCGGGCGGCGGCGACCGCGCGGTCCACGTCCTCGTCGGTGCCCTGGGCGAACTCGGCGAGCACCTGCTCGGTGGCCGGGTTGACCGTCTTCAGGGCCTCGCTGCCGGAGGAGTCGACGAACTCGCCGCCGATGAAGTGGCCGTAGGAGGTGGCGATGTCGCCCGCGGCGGCGGGGGACTCCGGGGCCGGGGCGTAGGCGAAGAGGCCGGAGGCCTTCGCGGGCTCCTCGATGTTCTTCTTCTTGGCCATGGTGATCAGTCCACCGTCACGTAGTCGGGGCCGGAGTAGCGTCCGGTGGTGAGCTTCTGGCGCTGCATCAGCAGGTCGTTGAGCAGGCTGGAGGCGCCGAAGCGGAACCAGTGCGGGCTCAGCCAGTCGTCGCCCAGGGTCTCGTTGACCATCACCAGGTACTTCATGGCGTCCTTGGTGGTCTTGATCCCACCGGCGGGCTTCACGCCGACCTGGACGCCGGTCTGCGCCTTGAAGTCGCGGACCGCCTCCAGCATCAGCAGGGTGACCGGCGGGGTCGCGTTGACGGCGACCTTGCCGGTGGAGGTCTTGATGAAGTCGGCGCCGGCCAGCATCGCCAGCCAGGAGACGCGGCGCACGTTGTCGTACGTCTGCAGCTCGCCGGTCTCGAAGATCACCTTGAGGTGGGCGCTGGTGCCGTCCGGGCGCTTGCACGCCTCCTTGACGGCGACGATCTCGTTGAAGACGTCGTAGTAGCGGCCGGAGAGGAAGGCTCCCCGGTCGATCACCATGTCGATCTCGTCGGCGCCCGCAGCGACCGCGTCGGCGGTGTCGGCGAGCTTCACCGGGAGGGCGGCGCGGCCGGCCGGGAAGGCGGTGGCCACCGAGGCGACCTGGATGTCGGTGCCCCGCAGGGCGTCCTTCGCGGTGGCGACCATGTCCGGGTAGACGCAGATGGCGGCGACGCGGGGGGTGGTCGGGTCGGTCGGGTCGGGGGTCCTGCCCTTGGCGCACAGGGCGCGCACCTTGCCGACCGTGTCCGCGCCTTCCAGCGTGGTCAGGTCGATCATCGAGATCGACAGGTCGATGGCGTACGCCTTCGCCGTGGTCTTGATCGAGCGGGTACCGAGGGTGGCGGCACGCGCCTCAAGGCCGACCTGGTCGACGCCGGGCAGGCCGTGCAGGAAGCGGCGGAGCGAGGCCTCGGACGCCGCAACGTCCTGAAGGCCGCTGCCCGCAACGCCGAGGGCATTGGCTGCAACAGTGGACATAGTCACCAGAGCAGCATATCTACGCGCGTAGTCGACCGCTAGGGGGCCCGCCTTTCGTGGCCGGACCGAGACCTCGGGGGAGGCGGAGGGGTGGCAGGGGGCGTGTAGGTCCTGTCCGGCAAGATCGGCCGGACAGGACCTAGGGGCGGGAGGCGCGGCGACCGGCGACCGGGTGGTCCGGGGGTGGCATTCGATGCCGGACCGAGACCTCTCGGTGGGGGGCATGGGGCAGAATCGACGGCATGACCGATTCCCACGGCAAGCCCCGCAAGGGTTCCGCCGCCCCCGACGGGGATCCCGCGTACGCGGACCGCGTGTACCGCTCTGTCCCCGGTGTGATCTCCGGAGTGCTGCTGCTGGCCGTCGCCGCCTGGCTGATCGGCGACGCGGTGCTGAACGGGACGGGGAAGACGCCGTACGTCTCGCTCGCGGCGGTACCGCTGTTCGCCTTCCCGGTGATCGCCTACACGCTGCGCCCGGCGGTGCTGGCGGACAGCAGCCGGCTGCTGGTGCGCAACCCGTGGCGGACCATCACCGCGCCGTGGGCCTCGGTGGACGCGCTGCGCGCGGGGTACTCGGTCGAGCTGCTGGCCGGGGGCAAGAAGTACCAGGTGTGGGCGGTGCCGGTGTCGCTGCGGCAGCGCAAGCGGGCGACCCGGGCCCAGCAGCGCGGCGGCGCCGAGCACGCCTCCCGGATGGGGATGGTGTTCGGCCGCCAGACCAACCCGGTGGTGCAGGGCTCGCCCGACCCGACCCGCGCCTGGTCCGACCAGGTGACCAACGTGCTCCAGGAGATGGCCGAGCGCAACGCCCGCCGCCCCGACGCGGCCGGCCCGGTCGAGGTGGCGTGGTGCTGGTGGGTGATCGCGCCGACGCTGGCCGGCCTGGCCGCGCTGATCACGGTGATCGCGGTCTGAGCCGAAGCACGCGAGGGGCCCGCCGGTACGCGACCGGCGGGCCCCTTCTCGTACGGGCGGGCGTCAGACGGTGATGCCCGCGGCCTCGGCCAGGTCGCGCTTGACGGCTTCGAGCAGCTCGGCGGCCCGCTCGCGGGTGGCGGCGAGGTCGGCGGCGGTGGCGACCGGGAGGACGACCTCCAGGTAGCACTTGAGCTTGGGCTCGGTGCCGGACGGGCGGACCACGATGCGGGCCGAGCGGACGGCCTCGCCGGCCAGGTAGTAGCGCAGGCCGTCGGTGGGCGGCAGCTCGGCGGAGCCCGCCGACAGGTCGTCCGCACGGGTGACCCGGAGGCCGGCCAGGACGGTCGGCGGCTGCTCGCGCAGCCGGCGCATGGCGTCGGCGATCAGCGAGAGGTCCTGCACGCGGACGGACAGCTGGTCGGTGGCGTGCAGGCCGTGCTCCAGCGCCAGGTCGTCCAGCAGGTCGGTCAGGGTGCGGCCGGACGTCTTGAGGGTGGCGGCCAGTTCGGCGACCAGCAGGGCGGCGGTGATGCCGTCCTTGTCCCGGACGCCCTGCGGGTCGACGCAGTAGCCGAGCGCCTCCTCGTAGCCGTAGCGCAGGCCCTCGGCGCGGGCGAGCCACTTGAAGCCGGTCAGCGTCTCGGCGTAGCCCAGGCCGGCGGCCTCGGCGATCCGGCCCAGCAGGGTGGCGGAGACGATGGTGGTGGCGAAGACGCCCTCGGCCTTCTTGGCGACCAGGGCCGCGCCGAGCAGCGCGCCGACCTCGTCGCCGCGCAGCATCCGCCAGCCGGAGGTGCCGTTGCCGCTGCCGGCCGCGTTGGCGAGGACCGGGACGGCCACCGCGCAGCGGTCGGCGTCCGGGTCGTTGGCGATCACGATGTCGGGGCCGACCGAGGCGGCGGTGCGGAAGGCGAGGTCCATCGCCCCCGGCTCCTCCGGGTTGGGGAAGGCCACGGTCGGGAAGTCCGGGTCGGGCTCGGCCTGCTCGGCGACGACGGTGGGCGCCGGGAAGCCGGCCCGGCGGAAGGCGGCGACCAGGGTGTCGCGGCCGACGCCGTGCATCGGGGTGTAGACGACGTCGAGGTTGCGCGGGCTGTGCTCGTCGACGATCGAGACGGCCCGGGCCAGGTAGGCCTCGATGACGTCCTCGCCGAGCACCTCCCAGCCGTCCTCGGCGCGCGGGACGTCGTGGAGCGAACTGATCGCGTCGATCTCGGCGGCGATCCCGGCGTCGGCCGGCGGGACGATCTGCGAGCCGTCGCCCAGGTAGACCTTGTAGCCGTTGTCCTGCGGCGGGTTGTGGCTGGCGGTCACGGTGACGCCGGCGGCCGCGCCCAGGTGGCGGACGGCGAAGGCGAGCACCGGGGTCGGCAGCGGGCGCGGCAGCAGCGCGGCGCGCAGGCCGGCGCCGACCACCACGGCGGCGGTGTCCCGGGCGAAGTCGTAGGACTTGTGGCGGGCGTCGTAGCCGATCACGACCAGGTCGCCCAGGTTCTGCTGCTTGACGTAGGAGACCAGGCCGGCGGCGGCCCGGATCACCACGGCGCGGTTCATCCGCATCGGGCCCGCGCCCAGTTCGCCGCGCAGGCCGGCGGTGCCGAACTGGAGCCGGTCGGCGAAGCGCTCGGCGAGGTCCGACCAGGCGAGCTTGCCGTCCGTCTCGGCCGCCGGGTCCTCGGCCCGGGCGAGCAGGGCGGTCAGCTCCTCGCGGGTCTGCGGGTCGGGGTCCTCGGCCAGCCAGGTTCGGGCCCGGGCGAGGAGGTCGGTGGTGGTTGCCTGCGTCATGGCTGCCTGCTCCATCGGGAAGTGCGTCGGTTGGTCGGCCGGAGGGTTCCGCAAAGAAGGGGTGGGCACATGCGGACGGGGCCCGCGGGGCGTGATCAGGGGATCACGGCCGCCCGAGGGCCCCGTCGCTCATGATTGTGTGCCTAGGCCCTGTCCGCCCGCCAAGACCGGCCGGACAGGGCCTGGCCGGGCGTCAGATCCGCTCAAGGACCTTCGCGAGCAGCTCGCCCATGCGCTCGGCGGAGGCCTTGCCGGCCTCCAGCACCTCGGCGTGGTTGAGCGGCTCGCCGGTGATGCCGGCGGCCAGGTTGGTGACCAGCGAGATGCCGAGCACCTCGGAGCCGGCCTCGCGGGCGGCGATGGCCTCCAGGGTGGTGGACATGCCGACCAGCTCGCCGCCGATCACCCGGGCCATGTTGACCTCGGCCGGGGTCTCGTAGTGCGGGCCGCGGAACTGGACGTAGACGGCCTCGTCCAGGCTCGGGTCCACCTCGTGGCAGAGCGCGCGCAGGCGCTTGGAGTACAGGTCGGTGAGGTCGACGAAGTTGGCGCCGACGATCGGGGAGTCCGCGGTCAGGTTGATGTGGTCGCTGATCAGGACCGGCTGGCCGGGGACCCAGCCCTCGCGCAGACCGCCGCAGCCGTTGGTCAGCACGATGATGCCGCAGCCGGCCGCGGCGGCGGTGCGCACGCCGTGGACGACGGTGGCCACGCCGTGGCCCTCGTAGTAGTGGTTGCGGCCGAGGAAGATCAGGGCGCGCTTGTCGCCGATCTTCACCGAGCGGATCGTGCCGGCGTGGCCGGCGACGGCGGGGGCGGGGAAGCCCGGGAGCTCGGTGACCGGGAACTCGGCCACGGTCTCGCCCAGGGCGTCGGCGGCCGGCACCCAGCCGGAGCCCATCACCAGGGCGACGTCGTGCCGCTCGGCACCGGTCAGCTCGCGCAGGCGCTCGGCGGCGGCCTGGGCGGCGGCGTAGGGGTCGGCGGAGACGACCGACTGAGGAGATGCGTTCACGGCTCCGAGGATAGACGGGATTCGACTACGCGCGTAGAAAATCCGGCGCGGCATGCCGGATCGTTACCCGGTTGACCCGAAAGCACAGCTCGGTGGCGCCTTTCGGGTGACGCCGCTCGTCGGTACGTACAAGTCGGTGCGGGGTCGGTGCGAGGTCGGTGCGGGGTCGAACCGCAGGCGGTGCGGGCCGGGAGCCGGGCCCGGGTTCAGAGCCGCTTCGCGCTGCGCAGCCCCTTCGCGTACAGGCCGTTGTCGTCCAGCCGCGCGGTGCCGCCCTTGTCGCCGAAGGTCGGGCCGTCCGCCTCCTCCCGGCTGGAGATGTACCGGGGGTGGCCGTCGGTGTCCAGGCCCAGATAGATGCCGGTGTGGTCGAGCCGGGCGCCGGTGCGGGCGTCGATCTCGAAGAACACCAGGTCGCCGGGCTGGAGCGGGTCGATCGAGGCCGGCCGCAGGGTGGTGTCCGAGCCCGGCGCGGTGGTCAGCGGCAGCACCGGGACGCCCGGGCCGACCCGGGCCAGGCCGTTGGCGCTGCGCGGCAGGCCGGGGCCGGCCACGTCCTTGGAGAGCAGCGGGTAACCGGAGCGGTAGCCGTAGACCATCCGGACGTACCCGGAGCAGTCGAAGGCGCCGTACCGTGTCCTGTCCGGCTGCTTGGCCACCTTGTCGGCGAACGTGTACGGCACGCCGAGGTAGTCGAGGAAGTCGGTCTGCTCCAGCCGCAGGTCGTTGCCCACCGAACCGTTCGGGTTGAGCGGGCCGAAGGAGGCGTCGCCCTTGAACCGCACGCCCTTGGCGTCCTTCTCCGGCGCCGCGCCGGCCAGGTACTGGGTGGCCGCCGCCAGCACGTCGTCCGCGGTGGAGCCGAGCGACTGCTGGAACCAGGTGCGGAACCAGCCCTCCTGCTCGGCGCCCGGCCGCCAGGGCTGCGGCATCAGCCGGACCCAGGTGTCGGTCACCACGGTGGCCGTGGTGGTGACCGGCTCGGCGAAGGTGCGGCTCGGGCCGGCCAGGACGGCGGTGCGGGCGCTGTCGGTCAGGGTGGCGACCACGCCGCCGCGGGCGTCCCGGACCACCGTGCGGTCGGGGCCGCCCAGCCGCTCGTAGCGGTACTCGGCGGCGGTGCCCTGGGCGGGGCTCGGCACGGCGGCGCTGGTGATCAGCGGTGCGCCGCCGCCCGGGTCCGACGGCCGGTCGTGGTCGCGGTCGCGCAGCTGGACGGTGAGGTAGCCGCTGGTGGCCAGCAGGGCCACGGCGAGGCCGCCGCTGAGCAGGGACTTGCGGGTGACGGGCATCGGGGGTCTTCCTGGGGGTTCCTGCGGGGATTCCTGGCGGGGGTTCCTGAACGGGGGGATCAGGTGCCGGGCAGGGCGCCGAGCAGGACGCCGGCGGTGAGCACCACGTAGTTGGCGAGCGTCACCGTGCTGGTGGCCATCAGGGTGGCCGCCCGGGGCTGGCGGACCAGCTGGTAGGCGATCAGGCCGGGGACGATGAACCCGAGCGTCTGGTTGGCGTACAGGGTGGGCAGTTCGCGCTGGAGGACCAGCATCACGGTGGCCTGCAGCAGCACGCCGATCAGCACCACGGCGGCGAACAGCCGCTTGCCGTACAGGATCACCAGCTTCTGGACCACCCGGGTGGCGAGGTAGGTCAGCACCGTCACGCCGATCACGATGGCCACCCGCTGGAGGTCCTCGACCAGGGTGAGGGCCAGCCAGCCGGGGGTGATCATGCCGCCGGGGGAGAGGTTGGTGGTCAGGTAGCAGACGAGCGAGAAGACCAGGCCGAGCGCGATGCCGATGGCGGCGATCTCGGGGGTGAGCTCGGTGGGGATCACTGCTGGTCTCCGTGGTGGGGGGTGTGGTGGTGGGGCTCGAACCAGGAGTCGGGGAGCGGTTCGGGGTGGTGGACGGGCTGGTACGCGGAGTCGTACACCGGCTCGGGGTAGAGCGGCTCGGGCTCGTGGTACGGGAGTTCGGGGGCGTCGGGCGCGTCCGGGGCCTCGTCGGGGGCGAGCCGGGCCAGCTCCTCCAGGAACAGTTCGCCCTGGCCGTGGATGTTGCCGACGGCCACCAGCGAGGAGTCCGGCCCGAGTTCGGCCAGCAGGTCGGCGGTGAGCCGGGCCGGGTCGCGCTTGTCGCCGCCGAGGTCGACCACCCGGCCGGACCACCCGGCGGGGATGCCGTCCCGGGCGCTCCTGGTGGGGTGGCCGATCAGGAACACGGCGTCCGGGTCGAGCTCGGGCACGATCTGGCCCATCTGGCCGTTGCGTTCCACCCGGTCCGGGCGGCAGTTGATCACCACGTTGAGCGGGCGGTGGATCGCGCCCAGGCCCTCCAGCTGGCGGACGTTCATCAGCGTGGACTCGGGGTCGTTGGCGGCGAAGACGTTGGCGAAGCGCAGCCGCTTGCCGTCCTCGGTGCGGTAGCGCTCGACGGACAGCACGCCCGGGTCCGGCGGGGCCGCCCACATGCCCTGCAGCGCGGTCCGCCGCTCCACGCCGAGGAGTTCGGCGACGGCCAGGGCGATCGCGACGTTCTCCTTGAAGGTGAACCAGCTGAACCCGCGCAGCTCCTCGTCGGTGACCGACTCCGGGTCCACCACGATCAGTTCGCAGTCGCGGCGGGCCGCCTCCGCGCGCAGGATGTGCGCGCGCTCCTGCTCGGCGGTGACGCACACCCCGCCGACCGGCATCGAGCGGGACAGCGAGCGGGCGACGTCGTCCAGGGTCGGGCCCATCTCGGCGAGGTGGTCCTCGCGGACGTTGCACAGCACGCCGATGGTGGAGCGGATCAGCTTGGTCTGGTTGACCTCCTGGAGCGCCGGCATGACGGCCATGCACTCGATCACCAGGGCGTCCGGCCGGTAGGTGGCGGCGCGGCGGACGATGCCGATCTGCTCGACCACGTTGGCGATGCCGAACTTGCGGTAGACCGGCTCCTCGGTGGCGTCCGGGTGGATGAACCGGGCGGCCGTGCCGGTGGTCTTGGCGACCGTCACCAGCCCGCCGCCGCGCAGCGCGCCCGCGCAGAGCCGGGTGATCGAGCTCTTGCCGCGGATGCCGTTGACCAGCACCCGGGTCGGGATCTGTTCCAGCGCGGCGAAGTGCCGGCGCTGCTCGACGATGCCGGCCACCAGCAGCACGGCGCAGCACACCAGCAGCACGACGTAGAGGAAGAGCACGGGAGGTCCTTCGGGCGGGGCTCAGCGGGCGTGCGCGGGCACGGGGACGGACTCGGGGGCGGCGGTGCGGCGGGGGCGGGCCGGTTCCTGGCGGACCAGCTCCTGGCGGATCAGCTCCAGGCTCCGGGCGACGGCGCCGACCTCGTCGTGGTGGACGGGGTAGAGCACCGTCCGGCGGTCCCCGGCGGCCAGCGCCTCGGCGCTCGCCGCGAGCCGGCGCAGCGGCAGGCCGACCGCGATGAACAGCCAGCCGAGGCAGAGCGCGGCCGCGGCCAGGCCGAGCATGCCGGCCAGCACGGCCCGCCGGTCGGCCCGGTTCTCGTCCAGGTGCAGCCAGGCCACCGGGTGGGCGGTGACCACCGACCAGCCCAGCTTGGCCACGCTGCCGTTGCCGCCGAGCGGGGCGGCGGCGAACAGCGCCGGGTCGCCGCCGCCGCGCAGCACCTCGGCGGCGGCCGACTTCCTCGCCTGGGCCAGCAGGGCCCTGGCGCGGCCCTCGGGCAGCTCGCCGAAGGAGCTGTAGCCCTCGTTGGCGGCGAGCACCCGCTGCCGGTCGTCGACCAGCCAGACCCGGCCGAGGCCGGGGCGGACCAGCAGCCCGCTGAGGAAGTCCGTCTTGAACTCGCCGATCAGCACGGGCCCGGGCGGCTCGGCGGCGCCCTCCGCCTCCGCGTCGGCGGGGGCGGCGGTGAGGGCCGCGCGGGCGGCGATCCGGGGCTCCCGGCCGGAGCTGTTGAGCAGCAGCACGCCGCTCGCGCCGAGGGCCTGCGGGCCGGTGCGGTGCGGGGTGTCGCCGGCGTGCGCGAGGACCTCGCCGTTCGCGCCGAGGACGTACAGGGCGCGGTAGCGGTCGTGCTCGGCGAGGGTGGCGCGCAGCAGGGCGTCGGCCTTGCCGACGGAGGCGCCGGCGAGTTCGGGGGCGAGCGAACGCAGGTCCGCGTAGCCCTCGTTGAGCGCCTGGCGGATCCGGTCGGCGGCGGTGTCGGTGCGGTCGCGCTGGCCCGTCACCACCTGGGTGGGGACCCGTACGGTCGGGTCGTTGCCGCCCAGGAACAGCAGCGGGCCGGACCAGCCGAGCACCAGGACGGCGCACAGCGCCAGCGGCAGCGCGGTGCCGGGGCGGCGCTTCGGCGCGGCGGGGGCCGGCGGGCGGGCCGGGTCGAGGAGTTGCAGCCGCAGCTCCTCCAGGGCGCGGGCGATCCGGCCGGCCTCCCTCCGCTTCGGGCCGCGGACCGGCAGGTCGAGCCGTTCGCCGCGGGTGAGCCGGCGGGACTCCAGGAACAGCCGCAGCAGCGGCCGCTGGAGGCTGCGGCTCAGGTACCACGCGAGCAGCAGGGCCAGGGCGAGCAGCGCGCCGGCGGCGGCCAGGCCGAGCGCGGGGTGGCGCAGGCTGCCGGGCTTGCCGTCGACGGTGCTGGTGGAGACCACGGTCAGGCCGAGCGGGGCGGCCGGGTCGTGCCCGCCCGCGGCGCCGACGGCGGCGTAGCCGGCGACCCGGCGCACGCCCTTGGCGTCCGGGCTGCCGGCCAGGCTGCCGGCGGCCGTCCCGCCGGGGGCCGGGCGCTCGCGGGCGGCGCGCTCCCGGGCACCGGTGACCACGGCACGGTCGGCCTCGGCGCCGAGTTCGGCGCCGGTGCTGTCCAGGACGGCGCCGGCGGCGTCGAGGACCTGGATGGTCTGTTCCTTGCGGGTCGCGATGCCGGGCAGCCGCAGGTTGTCGGAGGCGACCAGCAGGGCGCGGCCGTCGGCCTTGGTGGCGACCAGGGCGAAGGTGAGCAGCCGGGTGCCGGCGGCGGAGGGCACCAGGACGGGCGCGGGCGCGGTGTCGGTGACCCGGCTGAGGTCGAGGCCGGCCAGCGGCACGGTCTCGCCGCGGGCGGCGAGCAGCCGGCCGGTGTCGGGGCGGACCACCGCCGTGCCGCGCCACTTGTGGTACGCCTGGCCGAGCGCGGACAGCACCGCGGCCGGCTCGGCGGGCGCGGCGTCGTAGCGGGCGGCGGCCCGGCGCAGGTCGGTGGCGCTCTCGTGCAGCCCGGCGCGCAGCGAGGCCGCGGTGTCCTCGGCGGCGTACTGGTGGGACTCCCGGACGGCCTGCGGGGTGTCGTCGACGCGCAGCCCGCCGACGGCGAGCGCGGTGATGGTGGCGACGGCGAGCAGCAGCACCAGCAGCAGCGCGATGGGCGGGCGGATGCCTCCCAGCAGCGGCATGTCGGCCCGGCGGCGATAGCGGTGCTGTCGCGGCGGGTTGGGTGCCGTGCTCACGGGGCCTCGTTCTTCTCGGGGCTCGGCGTACCTGTCCCCGGGAGGTCCGCCGGCCTTCTCGTCGGTCAAGCACTGATCAAGAGTTGGTCAAGCCGGAACAGCGTACGAAGGAGATTTCGAAAAGTTGTCACGTTTCAGTGTCGATCGGATGCCGCTTAGGGATCTCTTTCCGCGAACCGGGCGTGGTGCGCGGCCCCGGGCGGCCCCCGGTGGTCCGCGGCGGGCGGCACGGTAGGTTCGACGGCCATGGAGACTCGGGGTTCGCGACGCCCGTTGCTGCTGTCGGCGGCGGTGCTGCTGGTGCTGGCGGCGCTCGCGGCGGTGCTGACGCTGGCCGTGCGCGGCTCCGCCGAACGGCCGGCGGCGGGCGCTGCGGCGGGCCGGAGCGGACCGACCGGGCCCGCCCCGGTGGACCTGGCGGCCCTGGTCGACGGGTACACCGCCGGGTTCACCCCGGGCGGCCCGTACATCGCGCCGGACGCCGGGCAGCGCCGGGCGATCGCTGACGGCGTGCTCGGCGCGCTGGACGGGCAGGCCGAGCAGGCCGGGCGCTCGCTGGCGCGGGTCGGTTACCGGCTCACCGAGTTCACCGAGGCGGCGACCGGCCGCCGGGTGGCGGAGATCGCCGACGGCACGGACGCCGAGGGCCGTGGCTGGGGCCGGGTCTACCTGGACCTCTCGGCCCGGACGGGCTGGTCCGTGCAGGTGCCCCACCCGGTCTCGGACGCCCGTACCGAGGCGCTCGGGGTGGACCTCTTCCGGGCCGCGCCGGGCGGGGTGCTGGTGCTCGCCGGGGCGCACCGCCGGGCCGGGGCGGACGGCGCCTCGGACGTCGCGCACCGCGCCGACACGGTCTTCGCGGCGGTGGTCGAGGCGCTCACTGGGCGCGGCCTGCCCGGCATCCAGGTGCACGGCTTCGACGAGGGCAGCCTGCCCGGGCAGGACGCGGTGGTCTCCAGCGGCGCCGGCCAGCCGGGCCCGGTCGCCGAGCTGACCGCCACCGGGCTGGGGAGGGCCGGGTACGCGGCCTGCCGGGCCTGGCGGGAGAAGTGCGGGCAGCTCGGGGGCACCACCAACGTCGAGGGCCGGTTCGCGGCCGGGCTCGGCGTGCCGTGGCTGCACGTCGAGCTGGGCAACGGGCTGCGCACCGAGCCGGCCCGCCGCGCGGCGGTGGCCGGGGTGCTGGCGCAGACGGCCCGCGGCTGGGCCGCGGGCCAGGGCTAGCAGACCAGGGCTAGCAGGGGCGGCGGCGCAGGTCCATCACGTAGTCGTGCGGGGCGCCGGCGCTCTCCGCCGCGTCGGCGACCAGGCCGAGGTAGCGGGCCGCGGGCAGGCCGCCCTCGTAGTCGTTGAGCACGTACGTCCAGACCGGGGTGTCGCCGTCCAGGGTCTGCGCGCGCAGTTTGATCTTGCGGTAGATGCCGAGCTGGACGCCCTCCCAGCGGTCCAGGCCCTCCTCGTCCATCGGCGCGACGTCGTACAGCGAGACGAAGACCTGGTCCTTCCCGTCCTCGACGACGGTGGCCAACGAGCCCTCCCAGCCGAGCTGTTCACCGCCGAAGGTGAGCCGCCAGCCGTCCAGCCACCCGGTGCCGCGCAGTGGTGAGTGCGGGGCGCGGCGGGTCATCTGCCGTGCATCGAGGTTGGTGGCATACGCGGCGTAAAGGGGCATGGGGGGAAGACTAGCCCGGTGGACGGACGGCCCGGGGCGACTGGGCGATCGCACAGAAGCCCGGACCCCGGCGTGGCGGCGTTCCCGGCGTGCGGGACAATGGTGCACGTGACTCGGATCGTGATCATCGGTGGCGGACCCGGCGGCTACGAGGCTGCGCTGGTGGCCGCGCAGCTCGGCGCGGAGGTGACCGTCGTCGACCGCGACGGTCTGGGCGGATCGGCGGTGCTCACCGACTGCGTGCCGTCGAAGACCCTGATCGCGACCGCGGAGGTGATGACCACCTTCGACAGCTCGTACGAGGAGCTGGGCATCACCGTCGCGCAGGACGAGGCCGCGGACGCGGCCAAGGTCATCGGCGTGGACCTGGGCAAGGTCAACCGCCGTGTGAAGCGGCTGGCGATCGCGCAGTCCCACGACATCACCCAGTCGGTCACCCGGGCCGGGGTCACCGTGCTGCGCGGCCGCGGCCGGCTCGGCGGCGGCGGGCAGGCGGTGGACGGCTCCCGCGAGGTGCTGGTGGACGCGCCGGACGGCAC
Organism: Kitasatospora sp. NPDC056731; assembly: GCF_040687675.1. Taxonomy (NCBI): domain Bacteria; kingdom Bacillati; phylum Actinomycetota; class Actinomycetes; order Kitasatosporales; family Streptomycetaceae; genus Kitasatospora; species Kitasatospora sp. NPDC056731. The sequence goes on along the minus strand of NZ_JBFBNR010000006.1, from coordinate 42,568 downwards.
CGTCCAGTCGCTGCGCGCCGACGCGGTGCTGATCGCCACCGGCGCCCACCCCCGCGAGCTGCCGGACGCCCAGCCGGACGGCGAGCGGATCCTCACCTGGACCCAGGTGTACGACCTGGAGGAGCTGCCCCGCGAGCTGATCGTGGTCGGCTCCGGCGTGACCGGCGCCGAGTTCGCGGGTGCCTACCAGGCGCTCGGCTCCAAGGTCACCCTGGTCTCCAGCCGTGACCGGGTGCTGCCGGGCGAGGACCCGGACGCCGCCGAGGTGCTGGAGGACGTCTTCCGCCGCCGCGGCATGAACGTGATGGGCCGCTCGCGCGCCGAGAGCGTCAAGCGGATCGGCGACCGGGTCGAGGTGGCCCTCGCCGACGGCAAGGTGATCGAGGGCACGCACTGCCTGATGGCGGTCGGCTCGATCCCCAACACCGCGCAGATGGGCCTGGAGGAGGCCGGGGTCAAGCTCAACGACTGGGGCCAGATCCAGGTCGACCGGGTCTCCCGCACCAGCGCCCCGGGCGTCTACGCGGCCGGCGACTGCACCGGCGTCTTCATGCTCGCCTCGGTGGCGGCCATGCAGGGCCGGATCGCGATGTACCACGCGCTCGGCGACGCGGTGCAGCCGCTGAACCTGAAGACCGTCGCCTCCAACGTCTTCACCGACCCGGAGATCGCCACCGTCGGCTACACCGCGGCCGATGTGGAGTGCGGCAAGATGGACGCGGTCGTGGTCAAGCTGCCGCTGCGCGGCAACCCGCGGGCGAAGATGCAGGGCATCCGGGACGGCTTCGTGAAGCTGTTCTGCCGCCCGGGCACCGGCATCGTGGTGGGCGGCGTGGTCGTCGCCCCGCGGGCCAGCGAGCTCATCCACCCGATCGCGCTCGCGGTGGACGCCAATCTGACCGTCGAACAGGTGGCCAGCGCCTTCACCGTCTACCCGTCGGTCTCCGGCTCGACCGCCGAGGCCGCCCGGCAGCTGCACATCCGCAAGCGGGTCGAGAGCGAATCCTGAACCTCCGGCGCACAGTTGAGGGCGGCTGCCGATCGGCGGCCGCCTTTTGCGCAGGAGTGATCGTCACCCGGACGGCGGGCGCAGTCCCGGGCTGCTGACGGCGCGTATTGTACGGTCACGCGCCGCTCTTGCGTGAGCAATTCCAGCTACTAGCTGCAAACGCCTGAAAGCAGACGGTCACGCAGGTTACCGTCGGTTCTGTGTTTGCAGCAGAACGTCGCCAGTTGATCCTCGAAATGGTGCGCGCCAACGGAGCGGTCTCGCTCCGGGAGTTGGCCCGCGTCGTCCAGACCTCCGAAGTGACCGTGCGCCGCGACGTACGGGCACTGGAGGCAGAAGGGCTCCTCGACCGCCGGCACGGCGGCGCGGTGCTCCCCGGCGGCTTCAGCCGCGAACCCGGCTACCCGCAGAAGACCCACCTCTCCGCGGCGGAGAAGAGCGCCATCGCCGACCTCGCCGCCGGCCTGGTGGAGGAGGGGGACGCGGTGGTGGTCGGCGCCGGCACCACCACCCAGGAGCTGGCCCGCAGGCTGGCCAGGGTGCCCGGCCTCACCGTGGTCACCAACTCGCTGCTGGTCGCCCAGGCGCTGGCGCACGCCAACCGGGTGGAGGTGGTGATGACCGGCGGCACCCTGCGGGGTTCCAACTACGCGCTGGTCGGCAGCGGTGCCGAGCAGTCCCTGCACGGGCTGAGGGTCTCCAAGGCCTTCATCTCCGGCAGCGGGCTGACCGCCGAGCGGGGCCTGTCCACCGCCAACATGCTGTCCGCGAGCGTGGACCGGGCGCTGGTGCAGTCGGCCAACGAGGTCATCGTCCTCGCCGACCACACCAAGCTCGGCGCGGACTCCATGTTCCAGACCGTGCCCACCGAGAACATCACCCGGCTGGTCACGGACGAGCAGGCGACCGCCGACGACGGCACCGCCCGGCAACTCGACGCGATCGCCGACTGCGGGGTGCAGATCGACCTGGCGCCGCTCGGCGCCGCCCCCACCGGGGACGCCCCGGTGCACGGCACCGGCAGCGGGCCCGTCCATCAGACCCAGCCCGGCCCGCTGGGGCGCCGCCCCGCCCCGCCCCCCGGCGGCGCCCCGCTGCCCGGCCAGCGCCGGCCGGGCGCGCACGGCGGTCCGGGCGGTCCGGGCGGCCTGCCGGCCAGGCTGGCCGAGCTGGGCCTCCCGCGCGGGCGCTGAGGGCCCGTACCGCCGCGCGAACGCGGCCGGCCCGCACCCCCGAGGGGGTACGGGCCGGCCGGTGCTCCAGGGAGCGCGTCAGTCCTTGATCTCGCACAGCGCGGCGCCGCTGCTGACGCTCGCGCCCACCTCGGCCTTGAGGCCGACGACGGTGCCCGCCTTGTGCGCGTTCAGCGGCTGCTCCATCTTCATCGCCTCCAGGACCACGATCAGCTCGCCCTCGGCGACGACCTGGCCCTCCTCGACGGCGACCTTGACGATGGTGCCCTGCATCGGCGAGGCCAGGGTGTCACCGCTGACGGCCGAACCGGCCTTCTTGGCGCCCACCCGGCGCTTGGCCTTCGCGGCACCCGCCGCACCGGCCGCCGGGGCCGCCGAGACGCCCAGCGAGGACGGCAGCGAGACCTCGATCCGCTTGCCGCCGACCTCGACCACGACGGTCTCGCGGCCCTCGGCCTCTTCGCCGTCGCCGGCCGCGCCCGCGAACGGCGGGATGGTGTTGTCGAACTCGGTCTCGATCCACCGGGTGTAGATCGTGAACGGGCCCTCGCCGCCGTGCACCTCGGGCGCGAACGCCGGGTCGGTGACGACCGCCTGGTGGAACGGGATGGCGGTGGCCATGCCCTCCACCTTGAACTCGTTCAGCGCGCGGCGGGCCCGCTCCAGGGCCTGCTTGCGGTCCCGGCCGGAGACGATCAGCTTGGCCAGCAGGGAGTCCCAGGCCGGGCCGATGACCGAGCCGGTCTCCACGCCGGAGTCCAGCCGGACGCCCGGGCCGGACGGCGGCGCGAACAGCGTCACGGTGCCGGGCGCGGGCAGGAAGCCCCGGCCCGGGTCCTCGCCGTTGATGCGGAACTCGAACGAGTGGCCGCGCACCTCGGGGTCGCCGTAGCCCAGTTCCTCGCCGTCGGCGATCCGGAACATCTCGCGGACCAGGTCGAGTCCGGTGACCTCCTCGGTGACCGGGTGCTCGACCTGCAGCCGGGTGTTGACCTCCAGGAAGGAGATCGTGCCGTCCAGCGCCACCAGGAACTCGCAGGTCCCGGCGCCCTCGTAGCCGGCCTCCTTCAGGATGGCCTTGGACGCCCGGTACAGCTCGGCGTTCTGCTCGGCGGTCAGGAACGGCGCGGGCGCCTCCTCGACCAGCTTCTGGTGCCGGCGCTGCAGCGAGCAGTCACGGGTGGAGACGACCACCACGTTGCCGTGCTTGTCCGCGAGGCACTGGGTCTCCACGTGCCGCGGGTTGTCCAGGTAGCGCTCGACGAAACACTCGCCGCGGCCGAAGGCGGCGACGGCCTCGCGCACCGCGGACTCGTACAGCTCCGGGATCTCCTCCAGCGTGCGGGCGACCTTGAGGCCGCGGCCGCCGCCGCCGAAGGCCGCCTTGATGGCGACCGGAAGGCCGTGCTCCCGGGCGAACACGACCACCTCGTCGGCACCCGAGACCGGGTCCGGGGTGCCGGCGACCAGCGGCGCGCCGGCGCGCTGCGCCACGTGCCGGGCCGTGACCTTGTCACCGAGGTCGCGGATGGCCTGCGGGGGCGGGCCGATCCAGGTCAGGCCCGCGTCGAGGACGGCCTGGGCGAAGTCGGCGTTCTCCGACAGGAACCCGTAGCCGGGGTGGACGGCGTCGGCCCCGGAGTCCGCTGCGGCCTTCAGGACCTTGGCGATGTCCAGGTAACTGGTGCCGGGGGTGTCTCCACCCAGCGCGTAAGCCTCGTCGGCCGCGCGGACGTGCAGCGCATCCCGGTCCGGCTCGGCGTAGACGGCGACGCTGGCGATACCGGCGTCCGAGCAGGCCCGGGCGACGCGGACGGCGATTTCCCCGCGGTTGGCGATGAGCACCTTGCGCACTGTGGCTCCCTTCTTGAACCTGGTCGAGTTTATGGATTCCTGGGCGGTACCGGCGAGTAGCCCCAGGTTGTGAACTATCCCACACGGACGGTGATGAATTTCCGGGGCCCGTCGACCGCCCGTCCGGTGACGCCGCAGGTCGCGGCCGGTGCGGTCGAACCGGCCGGATCCACAACGGGTGACCGGGCGTTGTCCGGTGCCCCGGTGGCATCGGACACACTCTCGCGCGGCCGGCTCAAACGACGGTGGAACGGGCGGCGGGCCGCCGCGGTCCTGCGGGCCCGGCCGTCAGGCCCAGAGGTCGACCAGCCGGACGTCCAGGTCGGCGAGCAGGGTGCGCAGCAGCGGCAGCGAGAGGCCGATGACGTTGCCCGGGTCGCCGTCGATGCCCTCGATGAACGGCGCCGAGCGCCCGTCCAGGGTGAACGCCCCGGCGACGTGCAGGGGCTCGCCGGAGGCCACGTAGGCGGCGATCTCGGCGTCGTCCGGGGTCCCGAAGCGGACGGTGGTGGACGCGGTCGCCGAGGACTGCCGGCCGGTCGCGGTGTCGATCACGCAGTGGCCGGTGCGCAGCACCCCGGCGCGGCCGCGCATCGACTGCCAGCGGGCGAGCGCCTCGGTGGCGTCGGCGGGCTTGCCGAGGGCCTGGCCGTCCAGCTCCAGGACGGAGTCGCAGCCGATCACCAGCTCGCCGCCGGTCAGTTCGGCGGCGACCGCCTTCGCCTTGGCCTCGGCCAGCACCAGGGCGAGTTCGGCCGGGGTGGCGGCGCTGATCGCGTCCTCGTCGACGCCGCTGACCACCACGCGCGGGTCGAGGCCCGCCTGGCGCAGCAGTCCGAGGCGGGCGGGGGAGGCGGAGGCGAGGACGAGGATGCGCTGGTCGGTCATGCCCCTCAGGGTAGGGGGTGCCGGTGTCCGCCGTTCGGGTGAACGACGGTCGCGTCGGTCGGGTGAGCGGCGGTCACCGCAGTCGGGTGGGCGGCGGTCACAGCAGGAGGAGGACGGCGGCCACCATCGCGAGGGCGGCGAGCACCCGGCCGGCCCGGTGCAGCCGCTCCATCATCCGGCGGGCCTCCGGGGAGGGCTCGTCGCGGGGGTCTGACCAGAGCACACGTCCAGGGTGCGCCGCGCCCGGCCCCGGGCGCCTGAGTATCCGTACTCAGCTTTCGGGCAATCCGGGCGGACGGGCCCGAACGGGTGCGGAGTGGGAAGTCGGACGGGCCGACTTCCCGCTCCGCACCGGGCGGATCAGCTCGCCCAGCCGGACGTCCGCCAGGCGTTGACGCCCGGGTGGACGGCCTGGCGGAACAGGCGGGAACGGTCGTTCCAGGGGGCGGCCGGGCCGGCACCGGCCCGGCGCGCCGACTCGGCGGCGGCCTGCGCGGCGGCGGCCCGGGCCTGGACCACCGCCAGGACGGCGGCGAGCTCCTCGGGGGTCGGCTGCCCGTGCAGCACGTGGATCGGGGCCATGGCTCATTCTCTCCCGACGGGGGCCTACAGGGGGATGTTGCCGTGCTTCTTCGGCGGCAGCACCTCGCGCTTGCCGCGCAGCGCCCGCAGACCCCGGACGATGTGCCGGCGGGTCTCGCTCGGCGGGATCACCGCGTCCACGTAGCCGCGCTCGGCCGCCAGGTACGGGTTCAGCAGGGTGTCCTCGTACGAGGCGATCAGCTCGGCCCGCTTCTGCTCGGCACCGCCCGTCGTCTCGGCCTCGGCGATCTCCCGCCGGTGCAGGATGTTGACCGCGCCCTGCGCGCCCATCACCGCGATCTGCGCGGTCGGCCAGGCCAGGTTGAGGTCGGCACCCAGGTGCTTGGAGCCCATGACGTCGTACGCGCCGCCGAAGGCCTTGCGGGTGATCACGGTGATCAGCGGGACGGTCGCCTCGGCGTAGGCGTAGATCAGCTTGGCGCCGCGGCGGATGATGCCGTCCCACTCCTGCTCGGTGCCGGGCAGGAAGCCGGGCACGTCGACGAAGGTCAGCACCGGGATGTTGAAGGAGTCGCAGGTCCGGATGAAGCGGGCGGCCTTCTCGCTGGCGTTGATGTCCAGGCAGCCGGCCAGGTCCATCGGCTGGTTGCCGACGATGCCGACGGACTGGCCCTCGACCCGGCCGAAGCCGGTGATGATGTTGCCCGCGTACAGCGGCTGGGTCTCCAGGAACTCGCCGTCGTCGACGATGTGCTCGATCACCTTGCGCATGTCGTACGGCTGGTTCGCCGAGTCCGGCACGATGGCGTCGAGTTCGAGGTCCTCGTCGGTGACGGTGAGGTCCGCCTGCTCGGGGTAGGACGGCGGGTCCGACAGGTTGTTGGAGGGCAGGTACGAGAGCAGGCTCTTGACGTACTCGACGGCCTCCTTCTCGTCGGTGGCCAGGTAGTGCGCGTTGCCGGACTTGCTGTTGTGGGTGCGGGCGCCGCCCAGCTCCTCCATGCCGACGTCCTCGCCGGTCACGGTCTTGATCACGTCCGGGCCGGTGATGAACATGTGCGAGGTCCGGTCGGCCATCACCACGAAGTCGGTGATCGCGGGGGAGTACACCGCGCCGCCCGCGCAGGGGCCCATGATCAGCGAGATCTGCGGGATCACGCCCGAGGCGTGCACGTTGCGGCGGAAGATCTCGCCGTACAGGCCGAGCGAGACCACGCCCTCCTGGATCCGGGCGCCGCCGGAGTCGTTGATGCCGATGACCGGGCAGCCGGTCTTCAGCGCGAAGTCCATCACCTTGACGATCTTCTCGCCGAACACCTCGCCCAGGGAGCCGCCGAACACGGTGAAGTCCTGGGCGAAGACGGCGACCTGGCGGCCGTCCACGGTGCCGTAGCCGGTCACCACGCCGTCGCCGTACGGGCGGTTCCGCTCCTGCCCGAAGTTCGTCGAGCGGTGCCGGGCGAACTCGTCGAACTCGACGAAGGAGCCCTCGTCCAGTAGCTCCGCGACCCGCTCGCGGGCCGTCAGCTTGCCCTTGGCGTGCTGCTTCTCCACGGCCGCGGCGGAGCCGGAGTGCACCGCCTCGTCGAGCCTGCGCCGCAGGTCGGCGAGCTTGCCGGCGGTGGTGTGGGGGTCGTACGGCGCCTCGGTCATCCGGTGGCTCTCCCTGATCCATGGGCCGCGACCTGTTCGAGTGCGAGCGGGCCGGAGTGGGGGCCCGCGCATGAGGGCAGGGCGGCGCTGCGAACTACCGTTGGGTAGCGTAGCCAGCGCACCGGCCCGGACGTCATGTCCTGGCGTTATGGCCATCGACACAGTGTGTCAACGCGCGTTCTGCGGGACGATGGGGCGGCCTACGCCCCATGCGACCGGACAGGACCTAGTGTTCTGGACCATGACCGCACCCGACTCCCCCCGCCGCAGTGGACTGCGCGGTTTCGGCCACGCCGGGCCGTCGCCGTGGACCGACCTGGACCGCCCGCCGCTGGACGAGGCCGCGCTGCGCCGCGACCTGCTGGTCCCGGACGGGCTCTGGACCTCGGTGGACGTCGTCGCCGAGACCGGCTCCACCAACAACGACCTCGCCGCCCGCGCCCGGGCCGGCGCCCCGCAGGGCGCGGTGCTGGTCGCCGAGGTGCAGAACGCCGGGCGCGGCCGGCTGGAACGCCAGTGGAGCGCCCCGGCCCGCTCCGGGCTGTTCCTGTCCGTCCTGCTGCGCCCCGAGGAGGTGCCGGTCGAACGCTACGGCTGGCTGCCGATCCTGGTCGGGGTGGCCACCGCCAGCACGCTGAGCCGGGTCGCCGGGGTCGAGGTCGGGCTGAAGTGGCCCAACGACCTCCAGGTGGAGATCGACGGTGCGGAGCGCAAGCTCGGCGGCATCCTCACCGAGCTGAGCGGCGGCGCCGTGGTCGCCGGGCTCGGCATCAACGTCTCGCTGCGCGAGCCCGAGCTGCCCGTCCCCACCGCCGCCTCGCTCGCGCTGGCCGGCGCCGAGGTCACCGACCGGTCCACCCTGCTGCGCGCCCTGCTGCGCGAGTTCGCCGGGCTGTACCGCACCTGGACGGCCGCCGCCGGCGACCCGCACACCAGCGAGCTGCTCCGCGCCTACGCGGACCGCTGCACCACGCTCGGCCGCCAGGTGAAGGTGCACCTGCCGGGCGACCGGGAGCTGGTCGGCGAGGCGGTGGCGATCGACGGCGACGGCCGCCTGGTGGTCCGCACCCCCGACGGCGCACGCCGGGCGGTCGGCGCGGGGGACGTCGTCCACGTGCGCCCCGAGCCCCGCTGAACGGCACTCTTCACCTCTCCTTGACCCGGGCTGATGCCCCGGATCACGCGATTCCGTGCGAACATTCCACCTGGCAGCGGTGTGAGGCGCGCCACTGCCCGCCGGGTGGCGGGCGCGCCCGGACAGGCAGGACACGAGGCAAGTGCGGCGACCGCACGGGGACGGACCGGTGGCAGAGGACGACAGCAGCGGCGCGACATCGGGGGCCCACGACCCCACGGTCGCGCTCGAACTGGAACGCCTGATCCTGGACGCGCCACGCCGCTACACCCCGTACCAGGCCGCGCGGGCCGCCGACGTCCCGATGGAGCTGGCGACCCGCTTCTGGCGGGCCATGGGCTTCCCCGACATCGGCCAGTCCCGGGCCCTCACCGACGGCGACGTGATCGCCCTGCGCCGGCTCGCCGGCCTGGTCGAGTCCGGCCTGCTCAGCGAGTCGATGGCGATCCAGGTGGCCCGCTCCACCGGCCAGACCACCGCCCGGCTGGCCGGCTGGCAGATGGACACCTTCCTGGAGAACCTCACCCAGGCCGTCGAACCCGGCCTGACCCGCGCCGACGTCGCCTACCCGCTGGTCGAGCTGCTGCTGCCGGAGCTGGAGCAGTTCCTGGTCTACGTCTGGCGCCGCCAGCTCGCCGCCGTCACCGGCCGGGTGGTCCAGGCCGCCGAGGACAACGAGATCACCAGCGGCCGCCTCGCCGTGGGCTTCGCCGACCTGGTCGGCTTCACCCGGCTGTCGCGGCGGCTGGAGGAGGAGGAGCTCGGCGAACTCGTCGAGACCTTCGAGAACACCTGTTCGGACCTGATCGCCGGGCAGGGCGGCCGGGTCATCAAGACCCTCGGCGACGAGATCCTCTACGTCTCCGAGGACCCGGTCACCGCCGCCGAGATCGCGCTCAGCCTGATCGAGGCCCTCGCCGAGGACGAGACCATCCCCGCGCTGCGGGTCGGCATGGCCTTCGGCACGGTCACCTCGCGGATGGGCGACGTCTTCGGCACCACCGTGAACCTGGCCAGCCGGCTCACCTCGATCGCACCCAAGGACGCGGTGCTGATCGACGGCGAGTTCGCCGCCGCGCTGGAGCAGTACGGCAGCGTGGCCCCGCCGGACGCGGACGGCCCCGGCCTCGCCGAGGCGCTGTCGGCCGCCGCCGGGATGCCCGCCTCGGGCCTGCCGGTGCCGGGCCTGGACGCCGGGCACCGGTTCCACCTGCAGCCGATGTGGCGCCGGCCGGTGCGCGGGCTCGGGCTGGTCGAGCCGTGGCTGCTGTCGCGGCGGCTGAAGCCGGAGTAGGACTCCGCCCCTGCCCCTCCCGGGCCCTTCTCACGCCTCTCCCGGACCCTTCCCGGTCTCTTCCGGGCCCCTTCCGGTCTTCTCCTGTGCCCTTCCCGGCTTTTCCCGGGCCTTTCCGGCCTTCCCCGGCCTTTTCCAGGACGTGGCCCCGAGCCGGTCCCGATGCTTGGGGTGCCGAACGGTTGAAACCCGTACGGCCGGTTGCGGGTCCGCCCCGGCAAACGGGGCATAACCGAACGAAACCGCCATAGTCTTGGTGAAAAGCGGCCGGGTGGGTGCGGCCGCCGTCGGGGGTCCGGCAGGACCGGGCACAGGGAGCGAGGCGAGCCGGTGAGCAGTGAGGCGATCATGACGGACCGCGGCTGCGACTGCGACTGCGGCGGCCCGCAGCCGGCCGGCCAACTGCCCGACCTGCGGCTGCAGTCCGTGGTCGAGCTGGCCCAGGACATGGCCGGCGCGCTCACCCCGCTGGAGGCCGTCCGGGCCGCCGCCGCCCGCGCCACCGAGGCGCTCGGGGCGACCATGGCGGCCGTCTCCGTCTGGGACCGCGAATCCGGCCGGCTCCGGGTCCTGGTCAACCACGGGGAGCTCGCGCCCGGCGAGGAGGAACTGCCCGAGGACGAGTCCTACCCCGTCGCCGACTTCCCCGAGATCGTCACCTATCTGGAGGAGCGCTGGACCACCGGGCGCCTCCCGCGGGCCTGGCTGCAGACCGCCGAGAACGCCGAACCGCACGCCGGACACGCCCACCCCACCGCCGGCGCGTACTGCCAGGAACGCGCCGCGGCGCTGCGCCGGCGCGGCCGCGCCTGCTGCGTGGTCGCCCCGATCGTCCTGCACGGGCAGGCCTGGGGCGAGCTGTACCTGGCCCGCAGCGTCGGCAAGCCCGAGTTCTCCGCCGCCGACGCCGACTACGCGACCCTGCTCGCGGCCCAGATCTCGGCCGGCCTCGCCCAGACCGAACGCCTCGCCGACCTGCGCAAACTCGCCTTCTCCGACCCGCTCACCGGCCTCGCCAACCGGCGCGCCGTCGACACCCGGCTGGAGAGCGCCCTCACGGCGCACAACCGGGACAACACCGTGGTCTCGCTCGTCGTCTGCGACGTCAACGGCCTCAAGCGGGTCAACGACCAGCTCGGCCACGAAATGGGCGACCGGCTGCTCGAACGGTTCGCCCACCAGCTCTCGGTCGCCGCGGCCAAACTCCCCGGCAGCCTCGCCGCCCGCCTCGGCGGCGACGAGTTCTGCCTGCTCGCCGAAGGGCAGAAGGCCGACGAGGTCGTCGCCGTCGCCGAGGAGCTCTGCGCCCGGGCCCTCGCCCTGTCCGAGGGCGAGGGCGTCGCCTGCGGTGTCGCCTCCACCGGCGACTCCATCGGCCCGGTCACCACCCCCGACCGGCTCTTCCGGCTCGCCGACGCCGCCCAGTACCGGGCCAAGGCCGCCCGCGCCGCCCACCCCGTCGTCGCCGGGCGCAGCCATGGCCCCGGCTTCTCGCCCGACCCCACCGTGCTGCTCGCCGACGCCGCCGACCCGCACCACCGGGCCGACGGACGCGGCGCCCGCCCCGGCCGGGCCGGGGCGGGCGACCGGCGGCGCTTCCGGGGTGCCGCGCACAGCGCCGACCCGGGCCAGCTGCTCACCGCCGTCCTCGCGGCCCTCGACCAGGCCGCCGCCGCCCGGGCCGTCCACCCCGCCGACACCCTCGGCAAGCTCGTCGTCGTCGCCGAGGCCTCCGCCCGGCTGCTCGACGCCGTCGGCTGGTGGGTCTCCTACGTCCCGCCCGGCTCCCACCTCATGCGCACCGCCCAGCACGCCGTCTACCGGATGACCAGGGGCCCCAGCAGCACCCGCGCCGAGACCCAGCGGGCCCAGATCGAGGCCCCGGACGCCGTCTTCGACCTGCGCCACTACCCGATGACCCGCCGCGCCGTCCGCGGTGGCGCCTTCGCCCTGCGCGCCGGCGCGGCCGGCAACGACCCGGCCGAGGAGGCCATGCTGGTCGTCTCCGGCTACCGCGGCATGGTCGCCGCCGGCGGCCAGAACCCGGCCGGCGGCTGGCTCGTCGAACTCTTCGCCGACGACGCCACCCTGCCGCTCGGCCAGGCCGCCTTCGCCATGCGTGCCCTGGTGGCCGTCGCCCTGGCGGGCGCGGCCTCGCCCCCGGTGGTGTGAGGCCGGGGCGGGCGGCCGGTGCGGTCAGGCCCGCCCGAGGGCGCGCAGGACCGCCTCGACCAGGCGGTCGGCGTGGGCGTGGTCGAGCGGGCCGAGGCGGTAGAGCCAGCGGTAGTGGAGCGGGCCGTAGAGGAGTTCGAGGGCGAGGTCGAGGTCCGCGTCGGGGGCGAGCTGGCCGGCCTCGCGGGCGCTGCGCAGACGCTCGCGGGTGACGTCGAGGAGCGGGTCCAGCAGACGGGTGCGGTAGTCGGCGTACAGGGCCGGGTCGTTGAGCAGTTCGGCGGTGAGGGCGCGGTAGGTGCGGTCGAGGGCGGGGTCGGTGAGCTCGTCGGCGGCGGGGCGCAGGACGGCCCGCAGGTCGGCGGCGAGGTCGCCGGTGTCGGGGAGGGCGAGGCTGCCCTCGTGCTCGTTGGCGGCGAGGAAGGCGTCGAAGACGACGGCGCCCTTGGAGGGCCACCAGCGGTAGATGGTCTGCTTGCCGACGCCGGCCCGGGCGGCGATCGCCTCGATGGTGAGCTTGCCGAAGCCGACGTCGGCGACGAGTTCGGCGGCGGCGGCGAGGACGGCGGCGCGGGAGCGTTCGCTGCGGCGGGCCGGGTCGGGGGCGGTTCTGTGGGCCATGGCGGAAATTCTAAGCGCAGCAGCGAGACGGACCGTATCGTCTTGACGTGGCGTCGGACCCCGGACCATGCTGGAGCGGCGCCAGCGAGACGGATCGTCTCGTCTCATTCTGGACCCTGGAGGCCCCCATGACCCGCTCCGCGCACCCCGCCCACATCCTGATGGTCTCGATCCCGGCCCACGGGCACGTCAACCCCAGCCTCGCCGTGATCGCCGAACTGGTCGCCCGGGGCCACCGGGTCAGCTACGTCAACGACGCCTCCTTCGCCGGGGCCGTCGAGTCGACCGGCGCCCGCTTCGTCCCGTACCCGACGAGGCTGCCGCTCGCCGGCGGCCCGGACGCCTGGGAGGAGGACCCGGTGGCGCTCCAGGAGCTGTTCCTGGACGACGCCCTCGCGATGTACCCCGTCCTGCTGGAGGCCTTCGCGGACGACCGCCCCGACCTGGTGCTCTGCGACATCGCGGGCTTCGCCGGGCGGGCGCTCGGCGAGCGGCTGGGCGTGCCGGTGGTGCAGCTGTCGCCCACCTACGTCGGCTGGGAGGGCATCGAGCAGGACATGGCGGAGGTGTACGAGGCGATCCGCAACGGGCCCGGCGGCGCCGAGCACTACCGGCGGTTCGCCGACTGGCTGGCCGAGGCCGGGACGGTGGAGCGCGACGTGGACGCCTTCAAGGGCCGCCCGGCGCGGTCCGTCGCCCTGATCCCGCGCGCCCTGCAGCTCAACGCGGACCGGGTCGACGAGCGGCGCGTCACCTTCGTCGGGCCGTGCTTCGGCGACCGGGCCCACCAGGGCGGGTGGCAGCGGCCGGCGCACGCGGAGAAGGTGCTGCTGGTCTCGCTCGGCTCCGCCTTCACCCACCAGCCCGCGTTCTACCGGGCCTGCGTCCAGGCCTTCGGCGGCCTGCCCGGCTGGCACACGGTGCTCCAGGTCGGCGCGCACACCGACCTGGCCGACCTGGGCGAGGTGCCGGACACCGTCGAGGTGCACCGGTGGGTGCCGCAGCTGTCGGTGCTCGCGCAGGCGGACGCCTTCGTCACCCACGCGGGCATGGGCGGCTCCAGCGAGGGGCTGTACCACGGCGTGCCGATGATCGCCGTGCCGCAGGCCGTCGACCAGTTCGCCAACGCGGACGCGCTGGTGGGGCTCGGCGTCGCCCGCCGGCTGGACACCGCGCAGGCCACCCCGCAGGCGCTGCGCGGCGCGCTGCTGGAGCTGGTCGGCGACCCGGCGGTGGCCGAGCGGCTGAAGGCGCTGGCCGCCGCCGGCCGGGCCGAGGGCGGCACCGCCCGCGCGGCGGACCTGATCGAGGCCGAGCTCAGGGGGTGACCGGCGCGGCGGGGGAGGGCGCCGTTGTCGAGGGCGTGGCGGGGGAGGGCGAGGCGGGGGAGGGCGAGGCGATCCGGTCCGGCCGGGTGTAGACGTTCGCGCTCTCCCCGCGCAGGAAGCCGACCAGGGTCAGGCCCAGCTCCTCGGCGAGGTCCACCGCGAGCGAGGACGGCGCCGAGACGGCCGCCAGCAGCGGGACGCCCGCCAGCGCGGCCTTCTGGGTCAGCTCGAACGAGGCCCGGCCGCTGACCAGCAGGACGTGCCCGGTCAGCGGCAGCCTGCCCTCGCGCAGCGCCCAGCCGACCACCTTGTCCACCGCGTTGTGCCGCCCGACGTCCTCGCGGGCGCAGAGCAGGTCGCCGGTGGCGGCGTCGAACAGGCCGGCCGCGTGCAGGCCGCCGGTGGACTCGAAGGTGCGCTGGGCGGCCCGCAGCCGGTCCGGCAGGCCGTACAGCAGGGACGGCGGGACGGTGAGCGGGTCCTCGCCCACCGGGTGGCGGACGTGGGTGCGGACGGCGTCCACGGTGTCCCGGCCGCACAGGCCGCAGGCGCTGGTGGTGAGCAGGTTGCGGTGCGCGGACAGCGGCAGCGCGCGGGCGGCGCCGCGCAGGGTGGCGTCGACGACGTTGTAGGTGTTGGCGCCGGACTCGTCCGTCCCGGCGCAGTACCGCAGGGCGGCGAGCTCCTCGGCGGTGTGCACCAGCCCCTCGCCGACCAGGAACCCGGCCACCAGGTCGAAGTCCTGCCCGGGGGTGCGCATGGTGACGGTCAGCGGCTCGCCGCCGAGCCGGATCTCCAGCGGTTCCTCCGCCGCCAGCGAGTCCGGCCGCACCCCGCGCTCGTCCCCCCGCAGCCGCACCACCCGGCGCCGTGCCGTCGCCCGCGTCATCGCCCTGCCACCTCCGTGCGTGTCCGTGGGCACCAGCGTGCGGCACGGGGCGGCCCGGGTGAAAATCCTGCTGGCCGGTACGGGCGTACGATCGTGGCCGTTTCGGATGGCGACCACCTGTTGTCATATCTTCATTCACCTGATGTGATGGTGTATATGGATATGCACAGTGCTGTGGCCCCCGACGCTCCGCTGGTCCAGGTCGGCAAGGCCGACGTCAGCGCCGAGGACGTGCTGGCCGTCGCCCGGGGGAACGCCCGGGTCGAGATAGGCCCCGACGCGCTCGCCGAGATGGCGACGGCGCGGGCGCGGATCGACGCCCTCGCGGCCGAACCCCGCCCCGTCTACGGCGTGTCGACCGGATTCGGCGCGCTCGCCGTCCGGCACATCAGCCCCGAACTGCGCGCGCAGCTCCAGCGGTCGCTGGTGCGCTCGCACGCGGCCGGGATGGGACCGGCCGTCGAGCGCGAGGTCGTCCGGGCACTCGTCTTCCTGCGGATGAAGACGCTGGCCTCCGGCCGGACCGGGGTGCGCCCGCTGGTCGCGCAGACCATGGCCGCCCTGCTCAACGCGGGCATCACCCCGGTGGTCCGGGAGTTCGGCTCGCTCGGCTGCTCCGGCGACCTCGCGCCGCTGTCGCACTGTGCGCTGGTCCTGATGGGCGAGGGCGTGGCCACCGGCCCGGACGGCGTGGAGAAGCCCGCCGCCGAACTGCTCGCCGCCGCCGGCATCGAGCCCGTCGAACTGCTGGAGAAGGAGGGCCTGGCCCTCATCAACGGCACCGACGGCATGCTCGGCATGCTGGTGATGGCCATCGCCGACCTGCAGCGGCTCTACACCACCGCCGACATCACCGCCGCGATGACCCTGGAGGCGCTGCTCGGCACCGACAAGGTGCTCGCCCCCGAACTGCACGCCCCGATCCGCCCCCACCCGGGCCAGGCGCTGAGCGCCGCCAACATGCTGGCCGTCCTCAAGGACTCCGGCCTCACCGGCCACCACCAGGACGACGCGCCGCGGGTCCAGGACGCCTACTCGATCCGCTGCGCCCCGCAGGTGGCCGGCGCCGGCCGGGACACCCTCGCCCACGCCCAGCTCGTCGCCTCCCGCGAGCTGGCCGCCTCGGTCGACAACCCGGTCGTGCTGCCGGACGGCCGGGTGGAGTCCAACGGCAACTTCCACGGCGCCCCGGTCGCGTACGTGCTGGACTTCCTCGCCATCGCCGCCGCCGACCTGGGCTCCATCTCCGAGCGCCGCACCGACCGGCTGCTCGACAAGGCCCGCTCGCACGGCCTGCCGGCCTTCCTGGCCGACGACCCCGGCGTGGACTCCGGCCTGATGATCGCCCAGTACACCCAGGCGGCGCTGGTCAGCGAGAACAAGCGGCTCGCCGTCCCGGCCTCGGTCGACTCGATCCCGTCCTCCGCGATGC
This sequence comes from Kitasatospora sp. NPDC056731, assembly GCF_040687675.1. Taxonomy (NCBI): domain Bacteria; kingdom Bacillati; phylum Actinomycetota; class Actinomycetes; order Kitasatosporales; family Streptomycetaceae; genus Kitasatospora; species Kitasatospora sp. NPDC056731. The sequence continues at coordinate 26,557 of NZ_JBFBNR010000006.1, read as the reverse complement.
AGGAGGACCACGTGTCGATGGGCTGGTCCGCCGCCCGCAAGCTGCGCCAGTCCGTCGACAACCTCGGCCGGATCCTCGCCGTCGAACTCACCGCCGCCGCCCGCGCCCTGGAGATCCGCCAGCAGGCCGACGGCGCGGGCCGGACGGCCCCGGCCACCACGGCCGCGATGGCCGCCGCCCGGGAGGCGGGGGTCGGCGGCGCCGGCCGCGACCGCTTCCTCTCGCCGGACCTGGAGGCCGCGGCCGCGCTGGTCGCCTCCGGGGAACTGGTGCGGGCGGTGGAGCGGGTCACCGGGCCGCTGGCCTGACCCGGCGTGACCCGGTGCGTTCGGTGCGATCGGTGTGACGGGCCGTCGGGTCCGGTGCGGCCGTCGGGTCCGGTGCGGGCGGCGGGGCTCAGTCCCAGTCGTCCCGGGACCGGGACCGCGGCTCGTCCCGGTCCCGGCGGTTGCCGAACGCGGCGGCGAAGTTGACCCCGACGATGCCCGCCCAGCTGACGATCAGGCCGATGAAGCCACCGCTCTGCGGGCTGGCCGCGATCGCGGTCAGCGGGATGCCGAGGACCAGCGAGACCACCGCCAGCCGGTTGCCGGGGCGGCCGGGCCCCGGCCCCGGGCGGTGCGGTCGGCGCCGGTGCGCGGGCTCGTAGTCGTCCATCCGCTCGGCCACCCGGCGCTCGACCCGGGCGTCCAGGCGGGCGTCCAGGCGGCTCAGGAACGAGTCGACCAGCTCCGGCTCGTACTCCTTGCCGAGTTCCTTGCGAGCGTGCAGGGCGGCGTCGAGGTCGCGCCGCAGGTCGTCCTGGCGAGTGTCCATGGGAACAGCCTGGGCCCGTGCCGGGGGCGCGGTCCATCCGTCGGTGGGGGAATCCGGGCGGGTTCAGGGAGAATTCAGGGTTACCCCGAGCTCCCACCCGCTCGGGCCGTCCCACCCGGCGTCCCACCCGGCGTCCCGCCGTACGAGACGTCTTTGCCAGGCGCGACGCACTGCTGCACAGTCGTCGTCCGAATCGCTCGCATCCGGAGGTACCGCTGATGACCGCCACCGACGAGGCCGGCACGGTCGGCCCCTCCGCCCGACTGCTCCAGCTGTTCGAAGGCCACCGACTGACCCCGACCCAGCGGCGGATCGCGCACTCGCTGGTCCGGCACGCCACCGAGGCGCCGTTCCTCTCCAGCGTCGAGGTCGCCGAACTCGCCGGCGTCAGCCAACCGTCCGTCACCCGCTTCGCGGTCGCCCTCGGCTACGACGGCTACCCGGCGCTGCGCAAGCAGCTGCGCGAACTCGGCGCGGGCGAGCCGGCCGCACCCGAGACCCCCGACGACGCGGTGCGCAACGAGCACCAGCAGGCCGTGCTCGCCGAGATCGCCCACCTGCGCCACCTCGCCGAACTCCTCGCCGACCCCGAGCCGATCACCCGCGCCGCCCGGCTGCTCGCCGCCTCCCGCCCGCTGCCGGTGCTCGGCCTGCGGGCCGCCTCCGCGCAGGCGCGCGGCTTCGCCTACTTCGCCGCCAAGGTGCACCCGGACATCCGCCTCCTCGACGAGGGCGGCAGCATGCTCGCCGACCGGCTGGAACAGGCCGCCGCGGCCGGGGCCACCGCGCTGCTCTGCTTCGCGCTGCCGCGCTACCCGCGGGAGCTGATGGACGCGCTGACGGTGGCCCGCGAGTGCGGGCTGACGGTGCTGACCGTCGCCGACAGCGCCTTCGCGCCGGTCGCCAAGCTCTCCGACCTGATGCTGCCGGCCGCCGTCGGCACCGGGCTGGTCTTCGACACCGCGTGCGCGCCGATGATGCTCGGCCGGGTGCTGTTGCAGCGCATGTGCGACGAACTCCCGGGCGCGGAGGCCCGGTTGGAGGCCATCGAGCAGTCCGCCGCGGCACGTGGCCTGTTTTTGGAGTAGACACGGCGGGGAGTAGCCGTCACGAACCCGGGCATCCCCTACAGCAGGGGGTGCCGCCCATGCGCGTGATCCACGAGATGAAGTTCGTCGCCCGCCTGGCCTCGGGTGTCGACGAATGGTCCTGCCCCACCTGCGGACGCCGCGTCACCCTGCGGCGCCTGCCCGATCCCGAACTGACCGTCCTCGACCCGGGAGACGAGTCCGCCGTGCACGTCGGCGTCATCGAACCCGACGCCCGCGCCGCCGCCGCGGCCGCCGAGAAGTACGGCCTCGGCCCGGTCCAGAACATCCCCCGCCCGCCGACCCCGCCCACCCCCGACGCCGCCGACCGCCGCTGGCTCGCCGAGATCGGCATCGACTGGGACGGCGACGCCGCGGCCTGAGGGTGCTCGTACGACCCGTTCCGGCCAAGCGGTACGGGGGCTTCGGCGCGCCTGGGTGCGGCTGCGGGCGGCTGCTGATCGGATGGGTTCGGGGTCTGGTCGGGAGTTGATTGTTTGGATATATTCAGCCGAGCTGAATCTGAATGAATCCATCCGCAGGGAGGCCAGGACATGGTGCAGCAGGCGAGTGGGCCGCGTGAGGTCAGGGCGGCGCGGGGGACGGGGCTGACGGCGCAGGGGTGGCAGCAGGAGGCGGCCCTGCGGATGCTGATGAACAACCTCGACCCGGAGGTCGCCGAGCACCCGTCGAAGCTGGTGGTGTACGGCGGGACGGGCAAGGCGGCGCGGGACTGGCGCTCGTTCGACGCCATGGTGCGGACGCTGGAGGGGCTGAAGCAGGACGAGACCATGCTGGTCCAGTCCGGGCGGCCGGTCGGCGTCATGCAGACCCACGAGTGGGCGCCGCGGGTGCTGATCGCCAACTCCAACCTGGTCGGCGACTGGGCCAACTGGGAGGAGTTCCGCCGGCTGGAGAGCCTCGGGCTCACCATGTACGGGCAGATGACCGCCGGCTCGTGGATCTACATCGGCACCCAGGGCATCCTGCAGGGCACCTACGAGACCTTCTCGGCCGTCGCCAACAAGCGGTTCAACGGCACGCTGGAAGGCACCATCACTCTCACCGCCGGCCTCGGCGGGATGGGCGGCGCCCAGCCGCTGGCCGTCACCATGAACGGCGGCGTGGCGATCTGCATCGACTGCGACCCGTCCCGGATCGCCCGCCGGATCGAGCACCGCTACCTGGACGTCGAGGCCAAGGACCTCGGGCACGCGCTGGAGCTGGCCACCGCCGCCCGTGACAAGCGGCAGCCGCTGTCCATCGGCGTGCTGGGCAACGCCGCCGAGCTGGTCCCGCAGCTGCTCGCGATGGACGCGCCGATCGACATCGTCACCGACCAGACCAGCGCCCACGACCCGCTCGCCTACCTGCCGGTGGGCGTCGCCTTCGACGACATGGCGGACTACGCGGCGGCCAAGCCCGCCGAGTTCACCCAGCGGGCCCGCGAGTCGATGGCCCGGCACGTCGAGGCGATGGTCGGCTTCCAGGACGCGGGCGCCGAGGTCTTCGACTACGGCAACTCGATCCGCGGCGAGGCCCAACTGGCCGGTTACGACCGCGCGTTCGCCTTCCCCGGGTTCGTCCCCGCGTACATCCGGCCGCTGTTCTGCGAGGGCAAGGGCCCGTTCCGCTGGGCGGCGCTGTCCGGCGACCCGCAGGACATCCACAAGACCGACAAGGCCGTCCTCGACCTCTTCCCGGAGAACGAGTCGCTGCACCGCTGGATCAAGATGGCCCAGGAGAAGGTGCACTTCCAGGGCCTGCCCGCGCGGATCTGCTGGCTCGGCTACGGCGAGCGCGACAAGGCCGGCGAGCGCTTCAACGACATGGTCGCCTCCGGCGAGCTGTCCGCCCCGATCGTGATCGGCCGCGACCACCTCGACTGCGGCTCGGTCGCCTCCCCGTACCGGGAGACCGAGGCGATGCTGGACGGCTCGGACGCGATCGCCGACTGGCCGCTGCTCAACGCCATGGTCAACGTGGCCTCCGGCGCGTCCTGGGTCTCCATCCACCACGGCGGCGGCGTCGGCATCGGCCGCTCGATCCACGCCGGCCAGGTCACCGTCGCCGACGGCACCGCGCTGGCCGGCGAGAAGATCCGTCGGGTGCTCACCAACGACCCGGGCATGGGCGTGATCCGGCACGTGGACGCCGGCTACGACCGGGCCACCGAGGTCGCCGCCGAGCGCGGGGTCCGCGTCCCGATGGGTGAGCAGAGCCCGATGGGTGAGCTGTGACGTCCTCGTTCGAAGAGATGTGGGCGGAGCTGCTCCCCGTGGGCCGCTCCGCCGCCTCCGGCGGCTACCGCCGCTTCGCCTGGAACTCCGCCGACGCCGAGTGCCGGGCCTGGTTCGAGCAGCAGGCCCGTGACCGCGGCCTCGCCTACGAGCTGGACCGCAACGGCAACCAGTGGGCCTGGCTGGGCGATCCGAACGCGGGCGGGGCGGTCGTCACCGGCTCGCACCTGGACTCCGTCCCGGACGGCGGCGCCTTCGACGGCCCGCTCGGCGTGGTCTCCTCCTTCGCGGCCCTGGACGAACTCCGCGGCCGCGGGGCCGAGTTCACCCGCCCGCTGGCGATCACCAACTTCGGTGACGAGGAGGGCGCCCGGTTCGGCGTGGCCTGCATCGGCTCCCGCCTGTCCGCCGGCGTGCTCTCCCGCGAGGCCGCGTACGAGCTGCGCGACGCCGACGGCGTCCGGCTGCCCGACGCGATGGAGCGGGCCGGCTACGACCCGGGCGCGATCGGCGCGGACGACGACCGGCTGGCCCGGATCGGCGCCTTCGTCGAACTGCACGTCGAGCAGGGCCGCCTCCTCGCCGAGGACCGGCCGGTCGGCGTGGCCAGCGCGATCTGGCCGCACGGCCGTTGGCGGTTCGACTTCCACGGCGAGGCCAACCACGCCGGCACCACCCGGATCGAGGACCGCCGCGACCCGATGCTGACGTACGCCAACACCGTGCTCGCGGCCCGCAAGAAGGCCCGGTTGGCGGGCGCGCTGGCCACCTTCGGCAAGGTCGCGGTCGAGCCCAACGGCACCAACGCGATCGCCTCGCTGGTGCGCGGCTGGCTGGACTCCCGGGCCGCCGACGAGGCGACGCTCACCGCGCTGGTCGAGGAGATCGAGCAGGCCGCCGCCGAGCGCGGCGGGCGCGACGGCGTCCGGGTCGAGCTGACCCGCGAGTCCTACACCCCGGTGGTGGACTTCGACGGCCCGCTGCGCGACCGGCTCGCCAAGCTGCTGGACGCCCCGGTGCTGCCCACCGGCGCCGGACACGACGCCGGGATCCTGGCGTCGGCCGTCCCGACCGCCATGCTGTTCGTGCGCAACCCCAGCGGGGTGTCGCACTCCCCGGCCGAGCACGCCGAGGAGGCCGACTGCCTGGCCGGGGTCGCCGCCCTCGCCGACGTACTGGAGGACCTGGCGTGTCGCTGAGCCCATTGACCACGGGGGCCGAGCCGGTGGCGTACTGGGCGCAGTACGCCTGGCTGCCGCACCCCAACGGGCCGGTGGTCGAGCGGAACGTGCTGATCACCGCCGGCCCCGGCGGCCGGATCACCGCGGTGACCCCGGACAGCGGGCCCTGCCCGCCCGGGGCCGTCCGCCTCGACGGGCTGCTGCTGCCCGGCCAGGCGAACGCCCACTCGCACGCCTTCCACCGGGCGCTGCGCGGCCACGTCCAGGTCGGCTCCGGCACCTTCTGGACCTGGCGCGACACCATGTACCGGTTCGCCGGGGCGCTCGACCCGGACCGCTACCTAGCGCTCGCCACCGCCGTCTACGCCGAGATGGCGATGGCCGGGGTCACCGCCGTCGGCGAGTTCCACTACCTGCACCACGCCCCCGGCGGCGCCCGCTACGACGATCCCAACGCGATGGGCGAGGCGCTGATCGAGGCCGCCGCCCGGGCCGGCATCCGGATCACCCTGCTCGACACCTGCTACCTGTCCGCCGGCTTCGGTGCCGAGCCGACCAGGCCGCAGCAGCGGTTCAGCGACGGCGACGCCGAGGCCTGGGCGGTGCGGGCGGACGCGCTCAAGCCCCGCGAGCACGCCCGGATCGGCGCCGCCGTCCACTCGGTGCGGGCCGTCCCGGCCGAGCAGCTGGGCACCGTCGCGCAGTGGGCGGCGGTGCGCGAGGCGCCGCTGCACGTCCACCTGTCCGAGCAGACCGCCGAGAACGACGCCTGCCTCGCCGCGCACGGCGTCACCCCGACCCGGCTGCTCGCCGACCACGGCGTGCTCGGCCCGCGCACCTCGGCCGTGCACGCCACCCACCTCACCGACGAGGACGTCCGGCTCCTCACCGACACCTCCACCACCATCTGCATGTGCCCCACCACCGAGCGGGACCTCGCGGACGGCATCGGCCCGGCCCGCCGGCTCGCCTCGGCGGGCTGCCCGGTCACCCTCGGCAGCGACAGCCACGCCGTCATCGACCCGTTCGAGGAGGCCCGCGCCCTGGAGCTGAACGAGCGGCTGCGCACCCGCACCCGCGGGCACTGGACGGCCAACCTCCTGCTGCGGGCCGGCACCGAGGACGGGCACGCCTCGCTCGGCTGGCCGGAGGCGGGGCGGGTCGAGGCCGGCGCGCTCGCCGACTTCACCGTGATCGCCCTGGACTCGGTGCGCACCGCGGGCCCGCCGCCCCGCCTCGGCGCCGAGACCGCCGTCTTCGCGGCCTCGGCGGCCGACGTGCGGCACGTGGTGGTCGGCGGCCGGCAGATCGTCCTGGACGGCGTGCACCAGCTCGTCGCGGACGTGCCGGGCGCGCTGCGGGACTCGATCGGCGTGCTGGACCACTGACCTCTTTGTTCAATTCCCTTCGGAAGGCGTTGTCTTGAGCACCAGGACCACCTTGATCACGGGCATCGGCAGCCTGGTCACCAACGACCCCGGGCACGGCACCGGGCCGCTCGGCCTGCTCACCGACGCGGCCGTGGTGCTGGACGGCGGCACCGTCGCCTGGGTCGGCCCGGCAGCCCAGGCCCCGGCGGCGGACGAGCACTTCGACGCCGAGGGCCGGGCGCTGCTGCCCGGCTTCGTCGACTCGCACGCCCACCTGGTGTTCGCGGGGGATCGTACGGCTGAGTTCAACGCCCGGATGTCCGGGCAGGCGTATTCGGCGGGCGGCATCCGTACGACGGTGGCGGCCACCAGGGCGGCGAGCGACGCCGAACTCGACGCCAACCTGGCCCGGTTCGTCCGGGAGGCGCTGCGGCAGGGCACCACCACCATCGAGTGCAAGTCCGGCTACGGGCTGACGGTCGAGGACGAGGCGCGGGCGCTGCGGATCGCCGCGCGGCACACCCCGGAGACGACGTACCTGGGCGCGCACATCGTGGCCCCCGAGTACGCCGAGGACCCGGCCGGGTACGTCGACCTGGTCACCGGCGAGATGCTCGACGCCTGTGCGCCGCACGCCCGTTGGGTGGACGTGTTCTGCGAGAAGGGCGCGTTCGACGGCGACCAGGCGCGGGCCGTCCTGACGGCCGGCATCGCCCGCGGCCTCACCCCCCGGGTGCACGCCAACCAGCTCTCCTACGGGCCCGGCGTGCAGCTCGCCGTCGAGCTGGGGGCCGCGTCGGCGGACCACTGCACGCACCTGACCGACGAGGACGTGGCGGCGCTGGCCGGCTCGGGGACGGTCGCGACGCTGCTGCCGGGGGCGGAGTTCTCCACCCGCGCCGAGTACCCGAGCGGGCGGCGGCTGCTCGACGCGGGGGCCGTGGTGGCGCTCTCCACGGACTGCAACCCGGGCTCCAGCTTCACCAGTTCGATGGCGTTCTGTATTGCCGTGGCGGTCCGGGAGATGGGCATGACGCCGGACGAGGCGGTCTGGGCGGCGACGGCGGGCGGCGCGCACGCGCTGCGGCGCGGCGACGTCGGGACGGTCGCGGTCGGCTCCCGGGCGGACCTGCTGCTGCTGGACGCGCCCTCGCACGTGCATTTGGCGTACCGCCCGGGCGTGCCACTGACGGCGGCGGTCTGGCGAGCGGGCGTCCGGGAGGTCTGAGTAGCGGGATCACTTCACGTCGCCCCGTCGAGCAGTGGCTCGACGGGGCGACGTGGAGTGATGCGGCAGCCGGAACGGCCAGCATGCGTCGATGCCGATTTCTCCCAAGGTCGTCAGGGCTGACGGTAGGCGCGGACAAGCAGGGTGTCTGCAGCGCGTGCACTCGGTACGGTGGGAGGGAGCCGGTCGACACTGATCTTCGTGAACCCCGCCTCGTCCAACAGCTTCGTCCAGACGGTCTCCTGGAGAACCCAGCGGCGCATGGTTGCCGGGGCGCCGTCCGGGGTGCGGGCCGGAACGTCGGCGTGCTGGACGTCCGGTTCAGCGGGGGCTCCACCGAGGTAGTGGCCCAAGGTGGAGGCGGCCAGCAGTCCGCCGGGTCGCAGGGCGCGGGCAGCGGCCGGGAGCAGCTGGCGAGGGTCGGCGAAGTCGAGGCTGCCGAACACCGAGTAGAGCACGTCGTACTCGTCTGGATGCGCCTCCAGGTGCGCGGTCGCGTCGGCGCGCACCGTGCGCAGGCGCGGTACGAGGTGGCCGTAGAGGTCGCAGGCCATCGCGTGCTGGGCGGGGGAGGCGTCGATCGCGTCGACCCGCGCCGGAGAGTGGTGGGCGACGAGGTGTGCGGCATGACGGGCGGCACCCGCGCCGAGGTCCGCCACGACGAGGCCGGTGACGTCCCCCAGCACCTCGGTTTCCGGCCCGCCGTCCTGGGCCCAGGCCCAGTGGAAGGCGCCGGGGACGGTCCGGTTGGTGTCAGCGCGGGTGCGGCCGTAGTGATGCCAGAGGTCCGGCACACCGGAGTGGGCGGGTGAGGTGGTCGTCACCCGGGTCATCCTCGCGTCCGGCGTGCGCCGGCGCAGGGGTTTGGGTGAACTCCACCCTTCCGGGTCGCGGTGGCCCCGGACTGAGCTCGGGGCCACCGCAACTGTCCGGTCAGTGCGAGTCGTTGCCGGGGTGGCAGGGGCTGCACTTGGAGGCATCCGCCCACAGCGGCAGGTCCACGTCCCAGCCGTCTGCTGCTATGAGCTGGGCGGTGCGTAGCACGGTGCCGTCGTCCTTGTACTCGACGGCCGGCACGTGGTGCAGGAAGTGGCCGTCGTTGTGCTTCTGGCACAGCTCGGCGTAGGCGACGGTGTCCAGGATGATCGTGTGGACGCCGATGTCCACCAGCGAGCTGGGGCCGAGGCCCAGGTGTTCGCTGCGGTGGGCCATCGCGGTCAGCAGGTAGGCGTAGCCCTGGCCGAGGACGCGGGCGGCCATGACGGTGTCGTAGGGGTAGTCGCGCATCAGGAGGCCGATCTGCTTGTCCCACAGGTCGGCGGGGATGTGGTCGCGCACGTTCCGGAGCGGGCCGACGATCGGGTCGGCGGGTGCAACTGCGGTTGCCATGGTTCCTCCGACTGTTGTTGGGGCACCTGGTGGCGCCGGGCGCTGCCCGGCGGCTCTGTGAAATCTACGGACCAATTCTCGTATTGCTCAAGGAAGTTGCGGAGAATTGCGGATGCCTCACCCCAGTGTGTCGATCGCGGCGGTGATCAGTGCACGGGCGGCGCCGCCGTGAACGGCCAGGGCGCCGAAGCGCACGAATGCCTGCGTGTAGAGGGCGAGGTCGCTGGGCGCGGTCACGGTGACCTGGGCCGACAACAGCTCCACCCCGGCCTGGCGGTCGTCGAACAGGTTGAAGGTCTCCGTGGGCCACATGGTGCGGGAGGCCGTGAACGGGATGACGCCGAGCGAAACCGAAGGCATCGACATGACACTGAGCAGGCGGCCGAGTTGTTCGGCCATCACCGTGTCGTCGCCGATCCGATAGCGCAGCACGGATTCCTCGATGACTGCGACGAAGCGGCGCCCGCCCTCGAAGACGACGCTGGAACGGGCGAGCCGGGCTTCGACCGCGTCCGCCACGTCGTCCGGGGTCTGGCGGACAGCGGCTACCGTGCGCAGCAGGGCGCCGGCGTACTCCCGGGTCTGCAGGGCACCGGGAACGACGCGGGAGGAGTAGGCACGGAAATGGCGGGTGCGGGTGTAGAGAGGCACCCGGGCTTCCTGGGCGTGACGCAGGCCGGTCCGGGTGATGCGCCGCCACTCGACGTACAGGGAGTCCGCCGCCCTGTTGGAGGCGATCAGATCGGGCGCTTGGCCGTCGGCGCCGCAGGCGCGGCACCACGTGCGAATGTCCGAGTCGGACGGGGCGGCCTTGGCGTTGAGGATGCGGGAGGTTTTGGCGGGGTGCCAGCCGCAGAGGGCGGACAGTTCCCTGCCCTTCAGGCCGGCGTTCCGCATCAGCTCGCCGAGGCGGGTAGCGAGGGTCGCGCGGGCCGCCTGGACGCTGGAGGACGGGGAGATCGGCATCGTCACTGGGGCGCTCGAAACCGGTGGCGGTCAGATGCTGAACTTCTCGTGTGGTACGGCCCGTTGCCAGACCGCCTCGAACGCGGTGGCGCACAGTAGGGCCACCGCAGGGTCGTCGCTGAAGGACGGCCCAGCACTCTCCCCGTCGCCGGTGAAGTGGTTGAACCGCACCAACTCGCCGTCGAACAGCCAGAAGTCGCAGCCCGGCAGGGCGAGGTCCGCTGCCTGCCGTCGCGGCAGCCAGCGGATCTGCTCGCCCGCGGCGATGTTGGTGAACGTCCCGGAGTGCTCGAACCGGATGTACTCCGAGACCGGCTCAGACACGATCCGGGCACGGCGAACCTCGACGCCCCGGCTCACGGTCTTCTCGATCAGCGTCAGCCACGGACGCCACCAGGACGCACGGTCGGCCGGGTCGTAGCGGAAACCGTCCCGCCAAGCGGCGACCGCCTCCGTCTCCTTCACTACGCTGTAGGAGTCACGCATCTCCAGGTGAACCGCGCTGGAGCGCGTAGCAGCCAGCTGCTCAGCGAACGTCGGCACCTTCGGCGGCATCGCATGCCTTCCTCAAGATCGGCACCATGCGGGCGGGCAGCCGGACCACATCCTCCGAATCGGGGATGCTCCCGGTCTCCCGGCACTTGGCGCGCAGCTTCTCGGTAGCCTTCCAGCCCTGCACGACGATCTCGTCAGCCTCGTCGTCGTACCAGACGGTCGGGCACTCGTCGTCCCCGGTATTGGGGTCGATCCCGATGAACCGTAGTGCCATGCCAGCTTCCCCTTGCAACTCGGTTGCGTGGATTTGCATGACGATTCCCGGTTGAGCAACTGTCGTCAAGAGTGCGTACTCCGAGTGCAGTTGCAACCCATCGGCCACATCCGAGTTGCTGGCGGCCTCTTGCTTCTCGCAAGAGGCCGCCGGAACGATTCGCTCAGGGGTTGGTGGTGTGGTGGTCGAACTCGCCTGCCTTGGCGCCCTGGAGGAACGTGGCGAACTTGAGGGACGTGGTGCAGACAATGACGTGTGCGTCGTCGGACTCCCGGAGTTCGACCAGCCCTTCACGTGCGCGCACCTCGACGCAGTTGCTGGACGCTTCGCTGAAGCTGGATTTCTGCCAGGCAGAACTGGTCATGAAGCCAGACTAGCCACTGGCGGCCTCTTGCGGGGGAGCAAGAGGCCTCCGGACCGATTCACTCAGGCGTTGGCGATCAGGTGGTCGAACTCGCCTGCCTTGGCACCCTGGAGGAAGTTGGCGAACTTGGGGTGGGTGGTGTGGACGATGACATCCGCTTCGTCGGACTCGCGTACTTCGATCAAACCGTCGATGGAACGCACCTCGACGCAGTTGTCGCTTGCGCCCGAGTAGCTGGACTTCTGCCATGCGGAGTTAGACATGCTGACCTGCCATTTCTTCCTTGATCGACTGCAGGAAGTCCCGTGACTTCTCCTCGGAGAGCGCCGTGGAGTCCATCATGGCAAGGAGGGCGCGAAACCTCGTAAGGTGGGTGGGGCTGTCGAAGAGCTGGACGCCATGGCCTGTGTCCATCTGCGCGGCGTCCAGGTCCGTTATGGGCCCTTCGGCATAGGTGAAGTTCTCGCACGGGCTCGGGACAGCGCCAGCAGCGAACGGTACGACTCGGACCGAGATACTGGGCTGCTCTGAGTCGGCGAGGAGTGCGTCGACCTGCTCGACGTTGACCTTCGGATCACTGAACTGCATGCGCAGGGCCGCCTCATGGATGAAGGCGGTGTACGGCGTCGCTCCAGATCGGATGATGCGCTGCCGTTGCATGCGGAAGGCTGTCTTGAGATCGACCTCGTGACGCAGCGGTGGCGGGTAGGCCTGAGCGAACAATGCTGCCGTGTAGGCGCCGGTCTGGAGCAGGCCGGGGACGAAGGTAGTCCCGTAGGTCGAGAGCCTGCGAGCGTGACCCTCCAGTTCAGCGACGTTGAGGAAGTCTGTTGCCAGCGTTTCTCGATACTCCTCCCACCACCCGGGCTTGCCTCGCTCGGTGATGACGTCGGCGAGCGCGTCGATCAGCGGCTGGTTGGAGCACATGCATGTCGTGGCGATCGTGTGCAGCCGCTCCACGCTGATGCCGATCTTCCCCGCCTCCATCTGCGTCACCTGGGCCGGATTCATGCCGACCGCTCTGCCGAGCTGGCTGCCGCCGAGGCCGATCTGCTCTCGCATCCTCCGCAGTTCTGTTCCCAGCCTGCGCTGACGGAGTGTGGGGTTTGTACGAGCCATGGTTCCTTCCGGGGCGAGGGTGGTCCAAGTTTGCCGCGTGGCCTGACATGGGTCCATCTGAGACCGCCAGCCACGATCGAGGGAATATTTGGATCCCATGGAAATTTTCTCATGGATCTGAGTTATCGTCATTCTCGGCTCGATCCGACGGATCGTCAGTAATGCCTTCACCCACGGCAGTAGGCGCCTGCTGCCCGCCCGTGCACCGAAGAGCAGCCGCCGCCCCGGCCTGGCTCACGGCGACGACCGTCATCCCCCTCCCCACACCACAGCCTCACGGAGGTTCCCGTGTGCACCCGTAACACCCCCTCGCTCACCCTCTCCCGCCAGGCCCTGCGGGACGCCATGACCCGCAGCGGCTGGGACGCCGACGCCGTCTTCAACGCCGAACTCGCCCTCTGCGAGCTCATCGTCAACGCCTGGCGGCACGGCGACACCCCCGCGCCCGTCGTCTGGTTCTCCATCCTCGACCGCACCCTCCGTGTCACCGTCTCCGACGAGAGCGACGCCCTCCCGCAGCCGCGCACGCCCGCCGACCTCGCCGAGACCGGTCGGGGCCTCCAGCTCGTGGACGGCCTCACCCACCGCTGGGGCGTCGACCCGCAGAAGCGCGGCAAAACCATCTGGTACGAGCTGGACTCCCGCGCGTGACCCGCGACCCCATCGTGCCGGAGGACCCCCGGATGCGCGACCACACCAAGCCCCAAATCATGTCTCTCCTAGGGGAGTTGCACAGGCGCGGCCTGCCGCACGGGCTCCTCTGGGGGTCCGCCTCGACGGGCGGGACCACCATCGACGGACGCATCCTGATCGACTTCGGGAACGCGCCGGTCAGCACTCTGCTCAACCTCCTCCGCCTGCTCCGCGACCTGGACGATGACGACGAGGAGCGGCACCAGTGAAGTTCTTCGTCGGCGCGATCCTCCTCGCCCTCCTCGCCCTCGCCATCACCACCGTCGCCCTCGGCGTCCTCGCCACCCTCAAGATGCCCCACCCCGACGACCGCGACGACCAGCACTGAACCGCGCGAAGGCCCTCGCCCACCCGGGCGAGGGCCTCGCGGGCGCCCGCTCAGCGTCAGTCCGCTTGAAGCTCCTTCACCACCTGCTCCGCCAACACACGGGCGCCCTGAAGGCGAGGGTCCTCGGGATGCGCGTACGGTCCGAGGATCTTCGCCGCGACGAACAAGGTCATCAGCTTGCCGTCCCGGCTCGCGAAGTCGCCGCTCCGCTCGACACGGACACGATCAGCCAGCACAGGCACGGCAAGCGACGCCGCCCACAGCGTGGCAGCGTGCAGACCACGCGGGGCCATACCCCAGTCTTCCCAGTCGAAGACGCAGAACTCGGGCGCCGTCACGTTCGCCCAGTTCAGATCCGCATGCGCCGGACACCACTCGCTCACCGTAGCGTCGATGCCCGGGAACACCTGGCGGATCGTCCGAGTCACCAGCTCCTGGGTGATCGTCTCCGTGTCCGGCGTGGCGATTCGATTCGTTCGCTGCCTCGCGAGCGCATCGAGAGAGGCGTTCAGCTCCGGCCACCAACTGGGCGGCAGGTCGGGACTCTCGGTCACACGCAGGAAGTCGGCCCGGCCGACCTCCTGCGCGTTCAGGTGCTTTCTACGCGCCGGTGACCAGGCTGCGGCGTTCGGTGGCGCGGGCGCCGCTCAGCCCACGCCCAACGATCGCTTCAGGAAGTCCAGTTCGTGCCGGAGCAGGTGCTCCACCACGGCCTCGTCGGTCGGCCGGTGGCCGGTGGCGCGCAGTGGTAGGACCTCGTGCGGGCGCCCGGCGGCGAGCAGGGCGTGGGAGAGCCGCAGGGTATGTACGGGGAAGACGTTGTCGTCGGCGAGGCCCTGGATCAGCAGGAGCGGGCGGCTCAGCTCCGGGGCCCCGGCGATCAGGGAGCCGTCGTCGTAGTGCGCGGGGTGTTCGTCGGGGTGGCCGAGGAAGCGCTCCTGCCAGTGGGTGTCGTAGAGCCGCCAGTCGGTGGGGGCGGCCCCGGCGGAGGCGGCGTGGAAGACGTCCGGGCGGCGTAGGACGGCGAGGGCGGCGAGGTAGCCGCCGTAGGACCAGCCGCGGATGCCGACCCGGTCGAGGTCGAGCAGTCCGGGCCGCAGCCGGGCGGCCTCGTGCAGGCCCTCGACCTGGTCCGCCAGGGCGGGGCCGGCCTTGTCGCCGTAGATCGTCTTGTCCCACTGCGGTCCGCGCCCGGGGGTGCCACGGCCGTCGACGACCAGCACCGCGAAGCCCTGGTCGGCGAACCACTGGGAGACCCGGCCCCACCACGCGCCGCCGCTGGTGACCTTGTGCATCCCGGGCCCGCCGTACGGGTCGAGCAGGACGGGCAGTGGGGTGCCGCCGGGGCGGTGGCCGGTGGGCAGGAAGAGCGCGGCGCGCAGCTCGCGGGGGCCGAGGCGGAGCAGTTCGTGGCGCGCGGTGAGGACGGGCGGCTGCGCGTACGAGGTCACCGGGTGCGTCATGTGGTCGCCGCGGTGGACGGTGGTGCGGCCGGCCGGGAAGCCCTCGGAGCGGGTGGTGAGGACGAGGGTGCCGCCGCGCCGGACGCCCGTGTGGACGCCGGGGCCGCTGCTCAGCCGCCGGATGCCGCGGCCCGGTTCGTAGTGCCAGAGGTGGGTCTCGGTGGGGTCCTCCAGGGCGGTGAACAGGATCTGTTCGCCGTCCGTGCCGAGCACCTCCCACAGCTGTAGTCCGGGCGGGGTGACGGGCTCGCCGTCGACGGTGAGGTGCCGGGTGTCGCCGAGGTCGGCGGTGTCGACCAGGGCGCCGCCGACGGTGCGCGCGGGCAGGCCGGGGAGGAGTTCGACCCAGTGCTCGTCGCGGCGCTCGGCGAGCACCCGGGTGGCGCCGTCGGGCCCGATCGCCAGGGTGCGGACGGTGCGCTGGTCGCGGCTCTGCACGGCGGCGTACGGGCCGTGGGCGTCCCAGCCGGCGGCGGTGAGGTACTCGAACGCGGTGCGGTCCCAGCGGACCTCGGTGCGGGTGCCGTCGAGGCCGAGCAGCAGGAGCGAGACCTCGGCGTTGGCGGTGCCGGCCAGCGGGTAGCGGATCACGCGGGGCGGGCGCTGCGGGTCGGTCGGGTCGGCGAGGTGCACGCGGTGGACGGGGCGCTCGTCGACGCGGGTGACGAGCAGCGCGGTGCCGTCGGGGGACCACCAGTGGCCGCGGGTGCGGTACATCTCCGCGGCGGCGACGTACTCGGCGACGCCGTACGCGACGTCCACAGCCTCGGGCTCGGCGAGAGCCCGGTCGTCCGCGGTGCCCCCGTTGGCAGAACTGTCAGAGCTGTTGACGGTGACCACGCGCAGGGCGCCGTCGCCGGTGTAGGCGATCCGGCGGCCGGTCGGGTCGAGCCGCGGGTCGTGGACGCCGGTGGCGGTGGGGATGGCGCGGACGGTGCCGTCGGCGGTGTCGGCGAGCCAGAGGGCGCCGTCGAGCGCGAAGGCGGCGAGCCGGCCGGTGGCGCCGGTGCTGTAACCGGTGATGCCGTCGGTGGAGGGGTGGCTGCCCAGCGCGGCCGGGTCGGCGATCAGCCGTTCCCGGCCGGTGGCGGTGTCGAGCGCCCAGAGGCAGGCCAGCGGGTCGGTGCCGCCGCGGCTGCGCAGGAACAGGATGGCGGCGCCGTCGGCGGTGAGGCCCTGGTGGGTGGGGGCGCCCAGGGTGAAGTGCCGGGTGCGGGCGAGCTGGCGCGGTAACGGGTCGGTCGTCATGCCGGGCACCATAGGCACGGCCGGAGCGGCGCTGTCGAGCGGAAAACGGCCGGGGCCGCCGCGGATCTCAGGAATCCGCGGCGGCCCCGGCTCGGGCGGGCGTGGGCGTCAGTGGACGTCGCCCATGAGCGTGACGACCCGCTTGCGGTACGTCGCCAGCGCGATGCCGGCGACGATCGCCATGGCGCCCTGGACCGCGAAGTACCAGGTGCTGCCGACCACCTTGTCGCCCAGCACCAGCTGGAAGATGGCGGCCACGCAGTCGCCGGCGGTGACGGCGAGGAACCAGACGCCGACCATCTGGCTGGCGTACTTGGTGGGGGCCAGCTTGGTGGTGACGGACAGGCCGACGGGGGAGAGGGTGAGCTCGCCGACGGTCTGGACCAGGTAGACCATGGCCAGCCACAGCGGGGTGACCTTGGCGTCGCCGGAGGCGGCGCCCATCGCCGCCATCATGACCAGGAAGGACGCGCCGATCATCAGCAGACCGAAGGCGAACTTCATGGTGGTGCTGGGGTTCTTCGACCGGCGGGCCAGGGAGACCCAGAGCCAGGCGAAGACCGGGGCCAGCGCCATGATGTACAGCGGGTTGAGCGACTGGAACCAGCTGGACGGGAAGTTGAACCCGAACAGCGTGGAGGCGGTGTGGTCCTTGGCGAAGACGTTCAGCGTCGAGCCGGACTGGTCGTAGATCATCCAGAACACGGCGGCGGCGACGAAGAACCAGATGTAGCCACTCATCTTGGACTGCTCGTCCGCGCTGAGGTCCTTGTCGCGCTTCACCTTGGCGAACACGAAGACCGGGATCGCCAGGCCGGCGATGGACAGCGGCCAGACCGCCCAGTCGATGGTGAAGTGGCCGGTGGAGACGACGATGCCGTAGAAGACGACCGCCACGGCCAGCCAGATGCCGGCCTTGCGGAAGATCTTGCGCTTCTCGTCCGCGCCGATCGGCGAGGTCACGATGTCGCTGGTGGGGCTCAGGTGGCGGGTGCCCAGCAGGAACTGGACCAGGCCGAGCGCCATGCCGATGCCGGCCAGGGCGAAGCCCAGGTGCCAGTCGACCTTCTGGCCGACGGTGCCGACCACCAGCGGGGCGAAGAAGGCCCCGAGGTTGACGCCCATGTAGAAGATCGTGAAGCCGCCGTCGCGGCGCGGGTCGTTCGGGCCGTCGTAGAGGTGGCCGACCATCGTGGAGATGTTGGCCTTGAGCAGGCCCGAGCCCACCGCGATGCAGACCAGACCGGCGAAGAACGCGCCGGTGAACGGCACGGCCAGCAGGAAGTGGCCGGCCATGATGATCGTGCCGCCGATCGCGACCGTCTTGCGAGCGCCGAGGAAGCGGTCGGCGATCCAGCCGCCCGGGAGGGCCAGCAGGTAGACCATGGCCGTGTAGACGCTGTACACGGCGCCGGCGGTCGCCAGCTTCATGCCGAGGCCGCCGTCCGTGACGGAGGCGGTCATGTAGAGCACCAGCAGGGCGCGCATGCCGTAGTAGCTGAAGCGCTCCCACATCTCGCTCAGGAAGAGCGTGGCGAGCCCTCGGGGGTGACCGAGGAAGGTCTTGCCGCTGGGCGAGGCCGGGGTGAGGCCGGCTTCCAGGGTGGTAGACGCCATGAGTAGGGGTTCCTTGCCTGACAGCGTCCGCCAAGGGGGGTGGCGGCGGACGTGGACGGAACCACTCTACGTGGCGATATTTAGCGTTATCAGATGACAAAAGCCACGAATCAGGTATGGGAATGGCAAAGTCCGTGACAGATCTGCCCGATCTATCGATGGTAGACGGGCAAATTTCCCTTCAATTTCAAGATTGAAGGCCGGATTCTTCACCGAACGGGCGGTCTGCGACGGCGTGTTGGGCCTGAAGAGGCCCTTGTGTAACGATCACGCTCTGTGAACTACCTCACAAGGCAGTCCGCCATACCCGGGCGGACTACCATCACCACATGACCTGTGTGCTGCTCGCCGAGGACGATCCGGCGATCTCCGAACCGCTCGCCCGAGCCCTGCGACGTGAGGGCTATGAGGTGCTCGTCCGCGAGGACGGTCCGACCGCACTGGCCGCGGGCCTGACCGAGGAGGTCGACCTCGTCGTCCTCGACCTCGGCCTGCCCGAGATGGACGGCCTGGAGGTCTGCCGCCGCCTGCGCGCCGACGGCAAGAGCTGCCCCGTCCTGGTGCTCACCGCCCGCGCGGACGAGGTGGACACCGTGGTCGGCCTCGACGCCGGTGCCGACGACTACGTGACCAAGCCCTTCCGCCTGGCCGAACTGCTCGCCCGCGTCCGCGCCCTGCTCCGGCGCGGCAACGTCGACCAGCTCACCACCGGCGCGCACGGGGTGAAGATCGACATCGAGTCCCACCGCGCCTGGCTCGGCGAGGAGGAGCTCACCCTCTCCGCCAAGGAGTTCGAGCTGCTGCGCGTCCTCGTCCGGGACGCCGGCCGGGTGGTCACCCGCGAGGAGATCATGCGGCAGGTCTGGGACACCACCTGGTGGACCTCCACCAAGACCCTGGACATGCACATCTCCTGGCTCCGCAAGAAGCTCGGCGACGACGCGGCGAACCCGCGCTACATCGCCACCGTGCGCGGAGTGGGGTTCCGGTTCGAGAAGAATTAGCCCCGTACGGAGATCGCGGCCGGGAGTCGGCCGACGAAGCGGAGCACCTCGGGGAGCGGCAGCGTGAAACGCCGGATGATCAACTCGCTGCTGGGCGTCGTCCTGGTGGTGGTCGTGGTGTTCTGCGTGCCGCTCGCCCTGGTCGAGAAGCGCACCATCGTCAACTCGGCCCAGGACCGGGTGGACGCGGCCGCCGTCCGGGTGCTCGCCCTGGTCGAGAACCGGCTCTCCGCGGGTGAGTCGGTCACCGGCCGGGCCTTCGACAACCAGGTCACCGAGGGCAGCTACGTCGAGGTGCAGATCCCCGGCCAGGACGTCGTCTCCAGCGGCGAACGCCTGGCCGGCGGCCACCTGCTGAAGGCCGTCGAACGCGGCAACAGCGGCGAGGTCGTCACCGTCGAGCAGTCCCGCGCGGACGTCGACCACGAGATCGCCAACATGCTGCTGCTGCTCGGCGTGGTCGCCCTGCTGGCCGTCCAGGCCGCCGTGGCGCTCGCCGTCTGGCAGGCCAAACGGCTCGCCCGGCCGCTCACCGACCTGGCCGAGACCGCCGAACGACTCGGCTCCGGCGACCCGCGCCCCCGCGACCGCCGCTACGGGGTGCCCGAACTCGACCGGGTCGCCGAGGTGCTGGACACCAGCGCCGAACGGATCGCCCGGATGCTCACCGCCGAACGCCGACTCGCCGCCGACGCCTCGCACCAACTGCGCACCCCGCTCACCGCGCTCTCCATGCGACTGGAGGAGATCACCGCCCTCGCCGAGGAGCCGGAGACCGTCAAGGAGGAGGCGACCATCGCCCTCCAGCAGGTCGAACGGCTCACCGACGTCGTCCAGCGGCTGCTCACCACCCAGCGCGACCCGCGCAGCCCCACCGCGGTGGCCTTCGACCTGGACGAGGTGATCAAGCAGCAGGTCGAGGAGTGGGGCCCGTCGCTGCGCGAGACCGGCCGGGTGCTGTCCCTGGAGGGCCTGCACGGGGTCACCGCCGTCGGCACGCCGGGCACCGTCGCCCAGGTGCTGGCCACCCTGATCGAGAACTCGCTGATGCACGGCGCCGGGACGATCACCCTGCGGGTCCGGCCCTCCGGCACCTCGGTGGTGGTCGAGGTGCAGGACCAGGGCGCCGGCGTGCCGCCGGACCTCGGGAACCGGGTGTTCGAGCGCGCCGTCAGCGGCCGTAACTCCACCGGCATCGGCCTGGCCGTCGCCCGCGACCTCGCGGAGGCGGACGGCGGGCGGCTCGAACTGCTCTCGCTGAAGCCCGCGGTGTTCGCGCTCTTCCTCGGCCGCAGCCACGCGGACTGAGCCGGGGGCAGGTGGGGCCGGGGGTACGGCGGGTCGGCTATTCGGCCTTGGCGTAGCGGATCTGCTCGGCGGCCAGCATCAGCTCGGCCTGGGCGGCCAGCTCCTGGCCGCTGGTCGCGGCCGCCGGCTCGTCGGCGGGCTCGGGCAGCGCCTTGAACACCCAGGTCCGGTACGAGATGAAGCGGAATACGGTGGCGATCGCGAGGCCGACCACCTTGGCGCCCAGCTGCTCGTAGGTCGAGTCCAGGCCGAGCACGTACCGCACGAAACCGAGCACGCCGGTCTCGATCAGCATGCCGATGCCGCTGTACACCAGGAACAGCGTGATCTCCCGCTTGCGCGAGGCGGCGTCGCGGTCCCGGTACAGCCAGTAGCGGTAGCCGAGGTAGTTGGTGGCGATCGCGATCACGGTCGCCACGACGTTGGAGCGCAGCGAGGCCAGGCCCAGTCCGTTGAGGCACACCCAGAACACGGCGAAGTTCACCACCACGCCGCTCAGTCCGACGATGCCGAACTTCACGACTTCACCCGTGAACCCACGCATCACCTTTTGCCTGAGCGTGGGGTTCGGAGCTGCGGTCGTCGCCATACCGGGCTGCCTCCATGTGCCTGCGGGTCGAAGAGCGGATCGCGTGGACGCGTCCACCCCGTGAGCCCTGCGTGCACGCACATGATCGGACTGCGCAGACCAGGACCTAGCCGTCCAGGCTACCCGCTTCCACCGAACGGCTCAGCCCCCAGGGCTCCGGGTTGACTGGGACGCCCAGCCCACCCCAGCGGTTCCACCGCCCCCGACCGGCCCGGATATCCTGGCGGGGTGACTTCCCCGGGCAATGTGAATTTTCCAGTGGTGGGCATGATCGGCGGCGGGCAGTTGGCCCGCATGGCACACCAGGCGGGCATCCCGCTCGGGGTCAGGTTCAAACTCCTCGCCGACACGCCCCAGGACTCCGCCGCACAGGTGGTCTCCGACGTCGTCCTCGGCGACTACCGCGACCTCGACACGCTGCGCCGCTTCGCGGCCGGCTGCGACGTGATCACCTTCGACCACGAGCACGTCCCCACCGAGCACCTGCGGGCCCTGGAAGCCGACGGCATCGCCGTCCGGCCCGGCCCGGACGCGCTGGTCAACGCCCAGGACAAGGGCGTCATGCGGGCCAAGCTCGACGCCATCGGCGTGCCCTGCCCCCGCCACCGGATCGTCGCCGACCCGGCCGACGTCACCGCGTTCGCGAACGAGGGCTCCGGCTACCCGGTCGTGCTGAAGACCGTCCGCGGCGGCTACGACGGCAAGGGCGTCTGGGTCGTCGGCGGCGAGGAGGACGCGCAGGCGCCGTTCCTGGCCGGCGTCCAGGTGCTCGCCGAGGAGAAGGTCGACTTCGTCCGCGAACTCGCCGCCAACGTCGTCCGCTCTCCCAGCGGCCAGGCCGTCGCCTACCCGGTGGTGGAGAGCGTCCAGGAGAACGGCGTCTGCGCCGAGGTCACCGCCCCCGCGCCGGACCTCGACCCGGCCCTCTCCGACGAGGCCCAGCAGCTGGCCCTGCGCATCGCCGGCGACCTCGGCATCACCGGCCACCTCGCCGTCGAACTGTTCCAGACCAGGGACGGCCGGATCCTCGTCAACGAACTCGCCATGCGCCCCCACAACTCCGGGCACTGGACCCAGGACGGCGCCGTCACCTCGCAGTTCGAGAACCACCTGCGGGCCGTCCTCGACCTCCCGCTCGGCGACCCCCGGCCGCGCGCCAAGTGGACCGTCATGGTCAACGTCCTCGGCGGCGACTACCCGGACATGTACCACGCCTTCCTGCACTGCATGGCCCGCGACCCCGGCCTGCGGATCCACATGTACGGGAAGGACGTGAAGCCCGGCCGCAAGGTCGGCCACGTCAACGTCTTCGGGGACGACCTCGACGACGTCCGCGAGCGCGCCCGCCACGCGGCCGCCTACCTGCGAGGAACGATCACCGAATGACCTCCTCCCCTTCGAGCCCGCTCGTCGGCATCGTCATGGGCTCGGACTCCGACTGGCCCGTCATGGAGGCCGCCGCCCAGGCCCTCGACGAGTTCGAGATCCCCTACGAGGTCGACGTCGTCTCGGCGCACCGGATGCCCCGCGAGATGGTCGCGTACGGCGAGAACGCCCACCGGCGCGGCCTCAAGGCGATCATCGCCGGCGCCGGCGGCGCCGCCCACCTGCCGGGCATGCTCGCCTCCGTCACCCCGCTGCCCGTCATCGGCGTGCCGGTGCCGCTGCGCTACCTGGACGGCATGGACAGCCTGCTGTCCATCGTCCAGATGCCGGCCGGCGTCCCGGTCGCGACCGTCTCGGTGGCCGGCGCGCGCAACGCCGGCCTGCTCGCCGTGCGGATGCTGGCCGCGTTCGACCCCGAACTGACCGAGCGGATGACCGACTTCCAGGCCGAACTGAACAACCAGGCCACCGAGAAGGGCAAGAAGCTCCGCGCCAAGGTGGCCGGATCCTCCTCCTTCGGCTTCGGCAAGTAACCCCGGCGGCGGGTGGGGTAGAACAGCCGGTATGACTACCGAGCTGGACTCCCCCACCCCGCTGGACCGCGCCCGGGCCCTGCTGCGCACCGCCCCCGTGGTCGACGGCCACAACGACCTCCCGTGGGCGATGCGCGAGCAGGCCGGGTACGACCTCGGCGCGGTCGACCTCGCCGCCGACCAGAGCGACCGCCTGCACACCGACCTCGCCCGCCTCGCGGAGGGCGGGGTCGGGGCGCAGTTCTGGTCCGTCTACGTGCCGACCCGGCTGGCCGGCGACCACGCGGTGAGCGCCACCCTGGAACAGATCGACTTCGTCCACGCCCTGGTCGAGCGCTACCCCGACCGGCTCCGGCTCGCCCGCACCGCCGACGACATGGAAGCCGCCCGCGCCGAAGGCCGGATCGCCTCCCTGATGGGCGCCGAGGGCGGCCACTCCATCGACTGCTCGCTCGCCACCCTGCGTGCCCTCCACGAGCTAGGCGTGCGCTACCTGACGCTCACCCACAACGACAACGTGCCGTGGGCCGACTCCGCCACCGACAAGCCGGCGGCCGGCGGGCTGACCCGCTTCGGCGAGGAGGTCGTCCGGGAGATGAACCGGCTCGGCATGCTCGTCGACCTCTCGCACGTCTCCGCCGACACCATGCGCGACGCCCTGCGGGTCACCGAGGCACCGGTCGTCTTCTCGCACTCCTCCGCCCGCGCCGTCTGTGACCACCCGCGCAACATCCCGGACGACGTGCTCGCCCAGCTGCCCGCCAACGGCGGCGTGGCGATGGCCACCTTCGTGCCCAAGTTCATCCTGCCCGCCGCCATCGAGTGGACCCTCGCCGCCGACGAGAACATGCGCGCCCACGGCTTCCACCCACTCGACACCACCCCGCCCGCGATGGAGCGCCAGCGCGCCTTCGAGGCCGCCAACCCGCGCCCGATCGCCACCCCGGCCACCGTCGCCGACCACCTCGACCACCTGCGCGAGGTCGCCGGCATCGACCACATCGGCATCGGCGGCGACTTCGACGGCACCGCTTTCCTGCCCGACGGCCTGGGCTCGGTGGCCGGCTACCCCAACCTGATCGCCGAACTCCTGCGCCGGAACTGGTCCGAGGCCGACCTCGCCAAGCTCACCTGGCACAACGCCGTCCGCGTCCTGCGCGACGCCGAGTCCGTCGCCGCCGGGCTGCGGGCCGGCCGCCGCCCGTCCATCGCCACCATCGCGCAGCTGGACGGCGTAAAGGGCTGAGATTGGACGGCGTAAAGGGCTGAGCTCAGCCCAGCCGCGGGATCTCGATGGCCGGGCACCTGTCCATCACCATGGCGAGCCCGGCCGTCCTGGTCCGCGCGTACGCGGCCTCGTCGACCACACCCAGCTGGAACCAGACGGCCTTCGCCCCGGCCGCCACCGCCTGGTCGGCCACCTCTCCCGCCAGCGCGCTGTTCACGAACACGTCCACCACGTCGACCGGGAACGGGATCTCGGCGAGCGAGGCGTAGCCGGGCTCGCCGAGGACCGTCTCGGCCTTCGGGTGCACCGGCACGACGCGCTTGCCGTACCGCTGGAGCACCCCGGCCACCCCGTACGCGGCCCGGGCGGTGTTGTTGGACAGGCCGACGACCGCCCAGGTGTCGCCGGTGCCGGTGAGGATCTCGCGAACCGTCGCGTCGTCGCCGTAGCTCGTCATGCCGGTGCCAACGACGACCACGGGCGCCGGATTCCCGCAGGTGTCAGCTGGGGCGGCCGAGGGCGCGGTACGTCCAGCCGGCGGCGCGCCAGGCGTCGGCGTCCAGGACGTTGCGGCCGTCGAGGAGGCGGCGTTCGGCGACCACGGCGCCGAGGACGGCCGGGTCCAGCTCGCGGAACTCGGCCCACTCGGTGAGGTGCAGGACGACGTGGGCGCCCTCGGCGGCCTCCATGGCCGAGTCGGCGTAGGCGAGCGAGGGGAACATCTTGCGGGCGTTGTCGACGGCCTTCGGGTCGTAGACGGTGACCTGGGCGCCCTGGAGCTGGATCTGGGCGGCGACGTTGAGCGCGGGGGAGTCCCGGATGTCGTCCGAGTTGGGCTTGAACGCGGCGCCGAGGACGGCCACCCGGCGGCCCAGGAAGCCGCCGCCGCACTGCTCGCGGGCCAGCTCCACCATCCGGGAGCGGCGGCGCATGTTGATCGAGTCGACCTCGCGCAGGAAGGTCAGCGCCTGGTCGGCGCCGAGTTCGCCGGCCCGGGCCATGAACGCCCGGATGTCCTTGGGCAGGCAGCCGCCGCCGAAGCCCAGACCGGAGTTGAGGAACTTGCGGCCGATCCGCTCGTCGTGCCCGAGCGCGGTGGAGAGCAGCGTGACGTCGGCGCCGGCCGCCTCGCAGACCTCGGCCATCGCGTTGATGAAGGAGATCTTGGTGGCCAGGAAGGAGTTGGCGGCGGCCTTCACCAGCTCGGCGGTCGCGTAGTCGGTGACCAGGAACGGCACCCCGGCCGCGATCGGCTCGGCGTACACCTCGCGCAGCAGCCGCTCGGCGCGCTCGCTGTGGGCGCCGACGACGATCCGGTCCGGGCGCAGGGTGTCCTGGACGGCGAAGCCCTCGCGCAGGAACTCCGGGTTCCAGGCGAGTTCGGCGCCCGCGCCGACGGGCGCCAGCGCGGCCAGCCGCTCGGCGAGCCGGCTCGCCGAGCCGACCGGCACGGTGGACTTGCCGACCACCAGGACCGGGCGGGTCAGGTACGGGGCGAGGCCGTCGATCGCGGCGTCGACGTACGACATGTCGGCGGCGAACTCGCCCTTGCGCTGCGGGGTGTTGACGCAGACGAAGTGCACGTCGCCGAACTCCGCGGCCTCCTGGACGGAGCTGGTGAAGCGCAGCCGGCCGGTCGAACCCTCGTGCCCGGCGACGTGCTTGAGCAGCAGCTCGGACAGCCCCGGCTCGTACATCGGGACGCGGCCGGCGGTCAGCGTGGCGATCTTGTCGGGGTCGATGTCCAGGCCCAGCACCTCGAAGCCGAACTCGGCCATCGCGGCCGCGTGCGTGGCGCCGAGGTAGCCGGTGCCGATCACGGAGATGCGGAGGGTCACGGGTTCCCCTTTGTGCGGACTCGACCTGTACGGGTGCCTCTGATGCTATCCGCCCCGACGGATCCGGCCTCGATCGCCCGTACGCCGGGGACGCTAGGCAGCCGCAGGTCGGAGCCCTAGGATCTCTACTGAACGGTAGTTAACACCGGATTGACTTCGATCACTGGACGAGGCGGGCATCATGGCGGGCAGCGCAGGGGCGGCTGACTTCGATCTCTTCCGTATCTCCGAGGAGCACGAGATGCTCCGTGAGGCGGTGCGTTCGCTGGCCGAGGCGAAGATCGCTCCGTTCGCGGCGGAGGTGGACGAGCAGGGGCGGTTCCCGCAGGAGGCGTTGGACGCGTTGCGGGGCAGTGATCTGCATGCGGTGCACGTGCCGGAGGAGTTCGGTGGTGCGGGGGCGGATGCGCTGGCGACGGTGATCGTGATCGAGGAGGTGGCGCGGGTGTGTGCGTCGTCCTCGTTGATTCCGGCGGTGAACAAGCTGGGGTCGCTGCCGGTGCAGTTGTCGGGTTCGCCGGAGTTGAAGGCGAAGTACCTGGGGGCGCTGGCGCGGGGTGAGGGGATGTTCTCGTACTGCCTGTCGGAGCCGGAGGCGGGTTCGGACGCGGCGGGGATGCGGACCCGGGCGGTGCGGGACGGGGACTTCTGGGTGCTGAACGGGGTGAAGCGCTGGATCACGAACGCGGGCGTCTCCGAGTTCTACACGGTGATGGCGGTGACGGATCCGGAGCTGCGCTCGAAGGGGATCTCGGCGTTCGTGGTGGAGAAGGGCGACGAGGGGGTGTCGTT